>NZ_RHFJ01000009.1:0-87427 GCF_003718675.1 Marichromatium sp. AB32 | reverse complement strand
CCTGATCCGAGAAACGACCGGCGCGGGCAGCCGCCCGCGCCATGCCCCGCTCTACCCCACCCTCCCACTGACAGGTGACCCGACGTGTCGCAAGCATCCGATTCGACCACCCAGGCCCCGCAGGCCAGCATCCAGGATCAGCGCATACGCTGGTTCGGCATCAGTGTCATCCTCGTGATGTTCGGCGGCTTCGGGAGCTGGTCGGCGATGGCGATGCTCGACAGCGCCGCGGTGGCGCCGGGCGTGGTGACGGTGGAGTCCTACCGTCAGGCGGTGCAGCACCTCGAGGGCGGCATCGTCAGCGAACTGCTGATCACCGAGGGCGATCTGGTCGAGGCCGGCGACCTGCTGGTGCGGCTCGACGACACCCAGTTCTCCTCCCAGCTCGAAGCGGTACGCAGCGAGCTCGGCGCCCTGCTCGCGCTCGAGGCGCGACTGCAGGCCGAGCGCGATCGCAACGAGGCGATCGCCTTCCCCGAAGAGCTGATCGAGCAGGCCGAGCACGACTCCCGGCTGCAGGAGTTCATGGAGACCCAGCATCAGGTCTTCATCGCCCGCCGCGACGACCTCGATGGCCGCGTCGGGGTGATGGAGCAGCGCATCGAGCAGCTGCGTGAGCAGGTCAACGGGTTCTCCGAGCAGGAACGCAAGTTCGAGAAGCGCATGGCGCTCTACGAGGACGAGCTCAAGGGGCTGCGCGCACTCTACAAGGACGGCATGGGCGACAAGGTGCGGATGCTCGCGCTCGAGCGCGATCAGGCCGAGGTCGAGGGCGATCTCGCCGCGGTGCGCTCGCAGCGCGCCAGCGCCACGCTGCAGATCGACGAGACCCAGCTGCAGATCGACCAGGCGTGGCGCGAGTTCCTGCGCGACGTGGTCACCGAGCTGAGCTCGGCGCAGGAGCGCCTGTTCGACGCCCAGCAGCGCCACCGCGCGCTCGCCGACCGGGTGCGCCGCACCCAGATCCGCGCGCCGGTCTCGGGCAAGGTGGTGGGGCTGCAGGTGCACACCCTCGGCGCGGTGATCTCGCCCGGCGAGCGGGTGATGGACATCGTCCCCGACAATGACCTGCTGGTGATCGACGCCCAGGTCACGCCGCAGGACATCGACAAGGTGTTCCCGGGGCTGGAGGCACAGGTCCGCTTCACCGCCTTCAACTTCCGCACCACCCCGACCCTCACCGGGCAGGTGGTCACGGTCTCGGGCGACCGCCTGATCGACGAGCAGAACGGCCATCCCTACTTCCTCGCCCGCATCGAGATCCCCGAGGACCAGAGCCAGCGTCTCGGCGACCTCAAGCTGCTGCCGGGCATGCCCGCCGAGGCGATGATCGTCACCGGCGAGCGCACCTTCCTCGACTATCTGCTGCGCCCGCTCAAGGATGCCCTGGCGCGTTCGATGCGCGAGGAGTGACCCGCAGGGGAATCGACCGCGGGCCGCGGCGCCGGTGGTCGATCCCGTCTCGAGCATCCTCGTACCCGCGACAGGATAAGGCTCGCTCTGGCCGCTGTTCCTGCCTTTTGAGTATCGCCATCCCATTGTGAAGGCCATCATCACGGTGCGCTCGACTCGGGGCTGCTCGCGATCGCTGTATGGCCGTGCCGACTGGCGTGGCAGTCGTTTTTTCGGTAGTGCCCTGACCGATACGTTTCGATAAGATCAGAATCTCTTGCGAGGTTCCCCCCGAATTTCGTCCCCCAAGGATTGACGATCAACGCTTGGAGAGCACGATGCAGAAGATCCCGAAGCGGGTGTACACGCAGGAGTTCAAGGAGCAGGCGGTCAAGCGAGTGCAGTCGGGGCGCAGTATCGCCCGATGGCGCGCGAGATGGGCCTAGTGGAGCAGACGGTACGCAACTGGGTGCGGCGCAGCGAGGCGGGGAAGCTGGTGGCGAGCGCGGGCCAGGCGGTGACGCCCGAGGGGATGGAGCTATCGCGGCTGCGCGCCGAGGTTGCCGAGCTTCGCGAGGAGAACACGATCCTGCGAAAAGCGCCGGCGTACTTTGCGAAGGATGCGCTGTGAAGCACGCCTGGATCGATGCGCATCGCGGCGCGTGCGGCCTACGTCGGCTGTGCGCGCTGCTGGGCGTAAGTGCCAGCGGCTATCGGGCTTGGCAGCGCGGCGGCCAGCGCCAGGGGCTGAGTGACGCACAGCTGACGCTGCTGCTGCAGGCCATCCACGCCGCAACCGGTGGCGCCTACGGCAGTCCGCGGATGGTGCGGGCGCTACGCGCCCGTGGCCTGAGCGCCGGCAAGGCGCGCGTGGAGCGGCTGATGCGTGAGCACGGCCTACGTGGCCGTCATCGGTGCCGCTATCGCGCCCCGACCGACTCGAGCCACCGCCTCCCCGTCGCCGAGATGCTCGCCCGTGACTTCCGGCCCAGCGCCCCGAATCAGGTATGGAGCGCCGATATCACCTACCTCTGGACCGATGAGGGCTGGCTCTATCTGGCCGTCGTCCTCGACCTGTTCAACCGCGAGGTCGTCGGCTGGTCGATGCGCACCCGCATGGACGCCGAGCTGGTCATCAGCGCCCTCGACATGGCCCATGCCCGGCGCCGGCCGCCACCGGGGCTGCTGCACCACTCCGACCGGGGCAGCCAGTACGCCAGCCACGCCTTCCAGCAACGCCTGCGTTGCTACGCCATGCGTTGCTCGATGAGCCGGCGCGGCAACTGCTGGGACAACGCACCGACCGAGCGCTGGTTCAACAGCTTCAAGCACGAGCGCGTCTTCGGCGAGCGCTTCCCGACCCGCGAGGCAATGCGCGCGACGGCCTTCGAGTACATCGAGGTCTTCTACAACCGCAAGCGACTGCACTCGACGCTCGGCTATCACTCACCCGTCGAGTTCATGCAACAGTGGGAGGCGAGCCAGCGCCGCGGCCAGACAGTCGCATGAGACCAACCCCTTGGGGGACGAAAAAACAGGGGAACCTCACTTGCTTTAAGGATGAAGAAGATGTATCTGACATGTCCGCGGTGTCACTCCAACCATGTGACCAAAAATGGATTCAACCGGCTGAACAAGCAGTTGTACAAGTGTCAAGATTGCGGTCGTCAGTTCGTTCTCCATCCTGCCAAGGAACCGGTTTCTCAGGAAACCCGCGAACTGATCGATCGGTTGCTACTGGAAAAATCTCCCTGGCCGGAATTGCCCGTGCGGTGAAGGTCTCCAATGCCCGGCTTCTGTGGGATTCCATCCCAGCGCAATATCAGACTTTCGCTCCCGTCTACACAGATTTCTGGAGCGCCTATGCGCGGATCATCCCAGCACACCGACATTACCCCAGTGCGAAGTCCCAAGGGGAAACCAAGCACATCGAACGGTTCAACGGTAAACTCCAGCAGCGTATCTCCCGCCTGGTGAGAAAGTCGCTCGCGTTCTCGAAGAACCAGGAAAACCATCTAGGTGCACTCTGGAACTTCATTCATCATTACAACGCCACGATGTGCGTGTGATTTATTGTGGGTGAGCCGAACATGCCGAACGATTCAAAATCCTATCGGTCAGGGCACTACCGTTTTTTCCTCCTCGCCGAGGGTGCGCGATCAAGGTCTGGGGCCGATTGCTGGCATCGGGATGTGACCTTGTCCGCCAGTGGTGACCACCGGTGGCATTGTGCCGCCTCGAAATCCGTGTTCTCGTTGCGCCGGACGATGCCATGACACCTGCCCGGATTCCCACCAACAGATAAAAACAACATCCATGTATTTGCCGAGATGCTTTTCAATTCATCTGCGTTCATTTTTGTCTTTCTGCCGATCGCCTTCTTCGTCTATTTCGCACTCAACAGTAGGCGCTGGGTGGCAGCAGGACGGTTCTGGCTAGTCTTCTGCAGTCTTTTCTTTTACTCCTACTGGAATCCCATCTACTTGCCGTTGATCCTCGCTTCGATGGCGGTCAACTATTTCCTGGGAGGCGCGCTCAAGCCAGGAAAGAGCAACGATTTCGTGTTGCTTCGGCCTTTCTCGGCTGCCCGCAGGAAGCAGGTCATTCTCGGTATCGGCGTCGCTTTCAACCTCTCGGTACTGGGATACTTCAAGTACGCGGATTTCTTTATCTCCAACCTCAATCATCTCGGTGCCGATCTCGATCTGCTCGGGATCGCGCTGCCGCTGGCGATCAGCTTCTTCACCTTCCAGCAGATCGCTTATCTCGTCGACAGCTTCCGTGGCGAGACGCAGGAATATCGCTTCATCAACTATGCGCTGTTCGTGACCTTCTTCCCGCAGTTGATCGCCGGACCGATCGTTCACCACAAGGAGATGATGCCGCAGTTCGCATCGACGCGTCTGCTGGTGATAAACTACAAGAACATTGCCCTGGGACTTTTCATCTTTTCGCTCGGGTTGTTCAAGAAGGTCGTGATCGCCGATTCTTTCGCGGTCTGGGCCGATGCCGGGTTCTCTTCTGCGGTACCGCTGGTCTTTGTCGAGGCCTGGACCACCAGTTTGAGCTACACCTTTCAGCTCTATTTCGACTTCAGTGGTTATACCGATATGGCCATCGGTGCTGCCCTGCTCTTCAATATTCGCCTGCCGATCAATTTCAACTCGCCTTACAAATCCCTTGATATTCAGGATTTCTGGAGACGCTGGCACATCACCCTCGGTCGTTTCCTCAAGGACTATATCTACATCCCGCTCGGTGGCAACCGCAAGGGCAAGACGCGGACTTACATCAACCTTTTGATGACCTTCCTGCTCGCGGGGCTGTGGCATGGTGCGAGCTGGATGTTTGTGTTGTGGGGGGCGCTCCACGGGATGGCGCTGGTCATCCACCGCTTTTGGAAACGGCTGGGGCTGTCCTTACCGGCTCTGGCTGCGTGGCTGGTGACCTTCAACTTCGTCAATCTTGCCTGGATATTCTTCAGGGCGCCGGACCTGGCGACAGCGACCAATGTCATCTCCGGCATGTTCGGTCTGAACGGTTTCGGTGGGGTCGGTTATGAGCACTTCACCACCGCACAGTTAGCCTGGCTCGGAACCATCCCAGATGCCCTGAGCGGTACTCAGCTGATATTGCTGACCAATGCCATCCCACTTTTCGCCAGCGTTCTGGCGTTGGTGCTGATCTTCCAGCGCAATACGATCCAACTTGCCCGAGAACGCTTAACCATGACCCGGATCTCGTTGGCATCGTTGTTTTTCTCAATTGCCGTCATGGTGATGGTTAACAGCGTCAGCAACGTCTTCCTGTACTTCAATTTCTGATCAAGATGAAGAAAAAAGTCATCGTTTTCTTGTCGTTGGCGGCATTGCTATTGGCGATTCTTCCCGTGACCAACGTGGTTTATCTGCTGCGTTCCGATCAGGAGGTCAAGAGCAAGTTACTCTATCGTCTCGATCCCATACTGCCTGACCTGAGTGCGATGATGAGTCGCTTTGGGATCAGCCTGTTCCCTTCCCAGGTCGTCATCGGCAAGGATGGCTGGCTCTTTCTGGGCGACAAATACTCAGAGGCCATCACGAAAAAAAGGGTTGGAGCCGAGTCAGAGCACACCGAACGTGCAAGGGTCTCTGGCGCTACCCTGGATTTGTGGCGGACTCACCTGTTGGCGACGGGGGTGAAGGATGTCGTGCTGATGCTCGCGCCCGACAAGTCGACCATCTATCGCGATTACTTGCCTGAGTGGATGCGTCCGGCCTCGGTGACGCTGGCCGATGTCTTTGTAGGCTCGATGTCGAGCGATGCCTGTATCGATCTTCGCGGATTCATCGCAGAAAGATCCCGTCAGGAAGATCGTCTCCTTTACTACAAGACAGACACCCACTGGAACAACCACGGAGCTTGGCTGGCTTACGACTTTTTCATGACCGATGTGTCGTCCAGGCACCCTGAGATCAAATATGCCTTGACGGGTTCCGTAAGCGATCAAAAGATCATTCCCGGTGGGGATCTTTCACTCTTTTTAAGAATGAGTGATGTGCTTGAAGACGTTTCTCCTGTGCTTCAGGTCGAACCGGAAAAGCAGATCGATGCCAAGCAAATCGATTTTCAAACCAAGGCGGTCAAGTCGGCGGCAGGGAATCCTCCTGTGTTCTTCCAGCTCGAACCGTTGCTGGTCGTTTCCAGTGATGCCGAAAACGATTTGAAGGTGATATGGCTGAGGGATTCCTTCGGGACAGCGCTCTCACCCTATGTCGCGCGATCCTTTCGTGAGGTTTTGCAGGTTCATTATTCCGCCATGACGCCCGCCAAGCTGGATGCGCTGGTTGAGGCATTCCGGCCCGACTACATCTTCATCACGGGCGTGGAAAGAGATGTCGCGACATTTTTCGCCTACTTTGCCGATCATCCGTTCAGATGAGTTGGACTGCCCCCACCGGTATTCAATCCATGACTTCGTCGGCTGGGTCGCCGTTTGGCAACCCAGCAAGGCGTCGGTACTGGGGCCACGAGGCGATGGCAAGGTTGGCCTCGTGGCCCAACCGCTATCACCGCATCTCAGTCGCCGAGGTCGTCGAGCCTGATCTCGATATAGGCCTCGTCGCACAGTTGACGCAGCCACAGCAATCGGTGCACAGCGAACTCGGCGCCTTGCTCGCGCTCGAACGTGATCAGGCCAAGGTCGAGGAGGATCTCGCGGCGGTGCGCTCGCAACGCGCCAGCACCGAACTGCAGATCGATCAGGCGTAGCGCAAGTTCCTGCGTGACGTGGTCACCGAGCTGAACTCGGCGCCCAGCAGCGCCACCACCCGCTCGCCGACCGGCTGCGCCCGCTCAAGGATGCCCTGGCGCGTTCGATGCGCGAGGAATAGTCCATCTCCCCTCCCCGGGCGCGGTCATCGGCCGCCGCGCCCGGGCCCCGGCCCGGCGCCTCCCATCGTTCCGCCAGCCCGCTTGGCAGCACCCCGCATCGCCCCAACCCATGCCATAACCATGGGCATCGCCCATGATGGTCATCCGCACAGATCGCAGGGCACCTAGCCCGCAAGGACAGGCACGATGGAGCATCTCTCACGCATCCTCTATGTCAGCCGCACCAGCCAGGGGGTCGGCGAGGCCGAGCTCAAACAGATCCTCGAACAGTCGAATCGGCACAACAAGGAGCAGAGGATCTCCGGCATCCTCTGCGCCGGTGGCGGCCACTTCATCCAGGTGCTGGAAGGACCGCAGGAGGCGGTGTTCCGGCTCTATGGCCGAATCCTCGACGATCGTCGTCACTACGACAGCGTGCTGATCGGCGTCGCCCCGATCAAGCAGCGGATGTTCCAGGGGTGGTCGATGGGCTATCTGTCCAACCCACCGGAGGTGATGGAGGCCAGGCGCAAGCAGCTGCTGGCGATGTGGGAGAGGCGCGCCGAGGCCGACGAGCTGGTGGTGCTGATGCGCAAGTTCCTCGAACAGCTGCGCGGCTGAGGCCTCAGCCCCCGCCCATGCGTCGGGCACGGGCGGGGAGACGGGGAACGCACACGACCGCGCCCGCTCAGGAGTGCTGGGCGGCGGTCTGGGGAACCACGGCGGGGGCCAACCACAGCCGCTCGAGGCTGTAGAAGTCGCGGACCTTTGGCAGCATGACGTGGAGCACGATGCCGTTGAGGTCGACCAGGGCCCACTCGCCCTCGGCCACGCCCTCGGTGCCAAGCGGCGCCTCGCCGGCGTCCTTGGCGCGGAAGGCGACGGTCTCGGCGATCGCCTTGACGTGACGATCCGATGTGCCGGAGGCGATGATCATGAAGTCGGTGACGGCGGTCTTGCCGCGCACGTCGATGACCTCGATGTCGTTGGCCTTCATATCGTTCAGGGTCTCCACGACCAGTTCCCGAAGTTGCTCGAGCTGCATGCGATCTCCTCTGCTTTGAGAATGTTTGGGGTGCCTGTGCACCGGTCACGACAGGTCGCGATCATCGCGACGCCTGCCTTCCTGGCCCTGGCCGGTCGACGACGTTGCAAGCGTGATCGCCGGCGCCGCGCTATCCCTGGCGCGGCCTTGTCGGACGGGGAACGCCCCATCCCGCGGAAAAAGACTGACTCAGGCGGGCAGCTCGCCCATGCCGCAACCGTCATAGACGCCGGTGCGCGCGATATAGGCGCGCACCGGCTCGGGCAGCAGGTAGCGCGGGCTCTGCCCGGTGGCGAGCAACCGCCGGATACGGGTCGCCGAGATATCGATCTGGGTGACCTCCTGGAAGAGGATGCGCCCACCCGGCGCGCGCGCGAGTTCGGCGCGCGTGTCGCTGCCGCGACGCGCGTACAGCGCCTCCAGCTCGGGATCGACCAGTGCCCGGTGACCGGGACGACGCATCACCACCAGATGCGCCAGCTCCAGGATCTCCTGTGGCCGGTGCCAGCGCAGGAAGGCGGCGAAGGCATCGGCGCCGACCAGCAGACACAACGGCCGCTGCGCGCCGAGCTCGGCGCGCAGCGAGGCCAGGGTGTCGTAGGAGTAGGAGCGTCCGGGACGCTCGAGCTCGCGCGCATCGACCATGAACCTCGGCTCGTCGGCAATGGCCGCCTCCAGCATCGCCAACCGGGCGGCCGGTGAGGCACAGGGCTGGGGTCGATGCACCGGAACCTTGAGCGGGATGAAGCGCAGCTGCTCCAGATCCAGTCCCTGCAGACACTCCAGTGCGGGTCGAAGATGGCCGAAGTGGACCGGATCGAAGGTACCACCGAAGATGCCGATCATCGCTGCCGCGGTCCTGACGCCAGGGCGACGACGATGACTCGGGGGCGGACGCGACCGACCCCGAACGGGGCGCGCGCATGGACCGGGGCGGTCACTGACGGACGATGGCGAGCGGCGAAACGGGCCTGTTGCAAGGTCTCCTGTCCAGATCGGTGGGTGATCGATACATGGATCGAACGCTAGCAGAAAGCGCGGCCTTTGTCGCCATCTTCCCCCCGCCAGAGCGCGCACGCCAAGGCACGACTTTTGCCGCCGAGGATCGTTCGGCTACACTCCACCGAGGATCGAGACCACCCGGATGTCGGCAGCCGGCGGCCTGCCGCCTCCCCGACCCGTGTCACCAGGAAGACCATATGTCATGAAAGCCATCCACTCCCTTCTGCTCGCACTCGGCCTGCTGGCGCCGTTGCACGTCGTCGCCGACTCACTCGGCGGCTATCCGGACAACTGCGGCACGGCAAGCGACGAGGCCTACGGCAGCGGCTTCGAGGCCGGCGTCTCGTCCTGCTACTCGGACCCCGGCAGTTGCGGCATCAGCCTCTCCTCCTGTCTGCCCGCGCCGAGCTTCGGCGAGACCGAGCCCAACGACAATCTGGTGAGCGCCGACCCGCTCCAGCTCAACGCCAATTTCTGGGGCCAGAGCTACGGCCCGCAGGACCAGGACTGGTACTACACCCAGACCACCAGCCCCAACCAGAACATCATCGTCAACTTCTCCACCCCCGGATCGGCCGATCCCTCGGGCTGGAAGGTGACCATCCGCGATGCCGCCGGCAACATCTTCGCCGAATTCGACACCGGGGTGACCGGCTCCGGCGGCACCGCCGGCGACACCATCGTCTACCGCGCCACCCTCGGGCTGGTCGGCAGCTACTACGTGGTGGTGCAGCCCTACGACAGCGCCAAGGTCTACAGCGCCTACCAGCTCGCCGTCTCGCTGCAGGACTCGGGCCTGGGCACCCCCAACTACGTGGTCGGCTTCCACGACGTCGAGACCGAGCCCAACGACTTCCCGAACATCTCCGATCCGCTGGCGACCAGCGTCACCATGTACGGCGTGGTCAACCTGAGCTTCAACGACACCGTCCCACCGAGCGATGGGGAAGACCCGGACGCCACCTACACCTGGGGCCAGGGGGAGGAGGACTGGTTCGTCTATTACAGCCAGGGCAACGAGCTGATCTCGGTGACCTTCTGCGAGCGCGAGGGCTGCGGTCTCGGCGACTGGCAGATGGAGGTCTATAACATGGCCACCGCCACCCAGATCGTGAACGGCGTCCCGCGGACCTCGGTGGTCCCGTTGCTGTCGTTCAACACCAAGAACACCGACTCGGACGGCGATGCCGTCGACCCCGAGACCTTCCTGCTCGGGCTCGACCAGCCGGGCTATTACTTCGTCCGGGTCAGTCACAAACGACTGTTCACCGCACCTTGTGAAAACTACAACTTCGTCTCCGACAATATGCCGGGAGGACATGGCGATACTTGTGGTCCATGCGACCCGAGCAACGGCAACAGCTGCTACGTCCCGGTCGACAGCGCAAGCTGCAGCACTGGCCTGAGCTGTCGCAACGAGACGGTCGACGAGTGTGTCCCCGGCATCGAGACCGGGTGCGTCCTGGACGGCGCCTCCGGCTCCTACTACAAGACCACCGCGCTCTGCGGCTGCTCGGTCTTCGGCGGCGTGGTCGAGACCCCCGAGGGGGCCTACACCAGCCCCTACAACTTCACCTGGTTCGCCACCCAGCTGCCGCCCCACACCTACGACACCGAGGCCTATCAGGACTTCATCAACCGGGCCAACCCCTACAACTGAGGCCCTGACGACACGAGGCCGCCCCGGTCCACCGGGGCGGCCTCGTCGTGTCCGCTCAGCCGATCGATCGCCCGGTCGCGGCCCGCGACCGGGTCACGCCGTTCAGCCGCGCACCTGGCCGTCGCCGAGCACCACGAACTTGAGCGAGGTCAGGCCCTCCAGCCCGACCGGGCCACGGGCGTGGAACTTGTCGGTGCTGATACCGATCTCGGCGCCGAGCCCGTACTCGAAACCGTCGGCGAAGCGGGTCGAGGCGTTGACCATCACCGAGCTGGAGTCGACCTCGCGGAGGAAGCGACGCGCCCGGGCGTAGTCCTCGGTGACGATCGACTCGGTGTGCGCCGAGCTGTGCCGGGCGATGTGGTCCATCGCCGCGTCGAGACCGTCGACCACCCGGATCGAGAGGATCGGCGCCAGATATTCGGTATCCCAGTCGGCCTCGCTGGCGGGCAGCGCCGCGGGCAGCTGCTCGCGGGTGCGCGCGCAGCCGCGCAGCTCCACCCCGTGCTCGGCGAAGGCTGCGCCCAGGCGCGGCAGGATCTGCCCGGCGACGGCGGCGTCGACCAGCAGAGTCTCCATGGTGTTGCAGGTGCCGTAGCGCTGGGTCTTGGCGTTGAGCGCGATGGCGAAGGCCTTGTCGAGATCGGCGTGGGCGTCGATGTAGACGTGACAGATGCCGTCGAGGTGCTTGATCACCGGCACTCGCGCCTCGCGGCTGATGCGCTCGATCAGCCCGCGGCCACCGCGCGGGATGATGACGTCGATCGACTCGGGCATGGTAATCATCGCTCCGACCGCGGCGCGGTCGGTGGTGGCGATCACCTGCACCGCGTCGGCCGGCAGCCCGGCCTCCTCCAGCCCGGCGTGGATGCAGCCGGCGATCGCCTGGTTGGAGGCGAAGGCCTCGGAGCCGCCGCGCAACACCGTGGCGTTGCCCGACTTGAGACAGAGCGCGGCGGCGTCGGCGGTGACGTTGGGACGCGACTCGTAGATGATCCCGACCACGCCGAGCGGCACCCGCATGCGCCCGACCTGGATGCCGGAGGGACGATAGTCGAGGTCGCTGATGGCGCCGACCGGATCGGGCAGCGCGGCGATCTGGCGCAGCCCCTCGATCATCGCATCGATCCGCGCCGGGGTCAGTTCGAGCCGATCGAGCAGCGCGGCATCGAGCCCCTTGGCGGCGCCGGCCTCGAGGTCGCGACGGTTGGCCGCGGCGAGCTGGTCGCGCGCGGCATCGAGCCGCGTGGCGATGGCGAGCAGGGCGCGGTTCTTCTCGGCGGTGGTGGCACGCGCCAGGGCGCGGGCCGCGGCGCGGGCGCGCACGCCGAGATCACTCATGTAGGCGTCGATGTCGTGGATGCTGGATTCGCTCATGTCGATGACCTTCGATGGATGGAAAAGGCGTTCAGTGCGCGTCGCCCCGGGCGAGATCGTCGGCGATCGCGGCCAGCCGCTGCCAGGGATCGCCCGGAGCAAGCCCCTTGATCGCCAGATCGGCCTCGGCGCAGCGCCGCAGCAGACCGTGGAGCTGACCCGACGAGCGCGCACGCAGCGCGCGCTCGACCACCGGCACCCGCGGTCTGGGCACCCGGTGGGCGGCCAGCACCTTCGCCGGGGACTGTTGCCGGGCGACGGCCTCGGCGGCCTCGGCGAGCATCCGCAGCTCACGCGCCAGTACCCACAGCACCAGGCTCTCGGCGCTACCCTCGGCGCGCAGCACCGCGATGATCCGCTGCACCCGGGCGCGATCGCCGGCGAGCGCGGCGTCGGTGAGGGCGAAGAGGTCGAAACGGGCGCTGTCGGCAAGGGTGCCGAGCAGGTCGTCGAGCCCGAGCGGGCCCGGCTCGCCGAGCAGGCGCAGCTTCTCGATCTCCTGGGAGGCGGCCAGCAGGTTACCCTCGGCGCGCTCGGCAAGCAGCGCGGCAACGCCGCTCGCGGGTGTGAAACCGGCCGCGCGCAACCGCTGCTCGACCCACTGCTCCAGCTCGCGCCCCTTCAGCGGCCACACCTGCAGCACCGCGCCGCATTCCTCGACCGCGCCGACCCAGCGCGCCTTCAGCTCCTTGCGCTCGAGCCCGGGGGCGAGGATCAGCAGCAGGTTGTCGGCACAGGGGCGGGCGCAGTACTCGCGCACCGCCGCGCCGCCCTCCTTGCCGATACGCGCCCCACCCAGACGCAGCTCGATGAGCTTGCGGGTGGAGAACAGCGACAGCGCATCGGCCGCCGCGCCGAGCGCGTTCCAGTCGAAGCCGCCGTCCTGGTCGAGCACCTCGCGCTCGGCGAACCCGGCCTTGCGCGCCGCGGCACGGATCAGCCGCGCGGCCTCGTCGAGCTGGAAGGGCTCCTCGCCGCAGAGCAGATAGACCGGCGCGAGTCCGCGCGCGAGCTGGGCCTGGAGTTGATTGAAACGCAGACGCATGATTTACCAGGGGTCCGGGACAAGGGGAGACCGCGCACCGGCTCGGGGCACGGCACGCGGCGGAGGTCACGCGAGATCAGCGCAGCGCCACCCGCAACCGGGTGAGGATACGATCGGCGGCCTCGGTGGCGAAGTCCTCGAAGATCAGGTCCTGCTCGAGCCGCTTGCCGAGGACCTCGACATCGGGGTTGTCGAAGGTGCGCACCAGATCCAGACCCTGCGGCGCGACCAGCTGCACCCCGGCCTCGCCGAGGGCGTCGAACTGCACCATGTAGTGCAGCTCGTAGGCCAGGGTCTTGCCGTTGATATCGACCGCGGCGACCCGCGAGGAGCTGGTCTCGGCAAGGATGCGCAGCACCATCCGCGCCTCGGTGGCGTTGCGGGTCACCTCGACGTCGCTGCCCGCGAGCAGATCGAGCAGGGCGCGCCGCACCGGCGAACCGGCATCGGCCTGGATATAGAGCGGGTTGAGCGTCGGCGGGATCTCGACGCTGCCGCGCAACTGGAAGCCACAGCCGGCGAGCGCCAGCAGCACCGCCGTCAGCAGCACCATCCATGGACCCCGGCCACCGGGCATCGATCGACTCATTCGTTGCTCACTCCGTCTCTCCTCTATCGCGCCGGCCCTCGCCGGAACCCGGCCCCGGCGAGGGCCACGCCTCAGGCGACGATGTTGACCAGCTTCTTCGGTACCACGATCACCTTGCGGATGGTCTTGTCGCCGATGAACTTGCGCGCGTGCTCGTCGGCCAGCGCCGCGGCCTCGATCGTCGCCTTGTCGGCGTCGGCCGCGACCTTGATCTTGGCGCGCACCTTGCCGTTGACCTGCACCACGTACTCGATGCTGTCCTGCACCAGCGCCGACTCGTCGACCTCGGGCCAGGGCGCGGCGAGGATGTCGTCGCCGAAGCCGAGTTCGCGCCACAGATGATGGGTGACGTGCGGCGCGATCGGGCCGAGTAGCCGCAGCACGATGCTCACGCCCTCGCGCAGCACCTGCGCCCGCGCCGCCGACTCCAGCCGGTAGAGGGTGTTGACCATGCTCATGCAGCCCGACACCACGGTGTTGAACTGGTTGCGCTGATAGTCGAACAGGGCCTTCTTGAGTGCGCCGTGGATCTCCAGACGCGCGGCCTTGGCCGCCTCGTCGAGGTCGGCCGGCGCAGCGCCGGCGCGGATCGTCTCGGCCTCGCCGGTGCCCAGGGTCCACAGCCGCTTGATGAAGCGGAAGGCGCCCTCGACGCCCTCGTCGTTCCACTCCAGCGACTGGTCCGGCGGCGAGGTGAACATGGTGTAGAGCCGCACCGTGTCGGCGCCGTAGCGCTCGGTCAGGCTCTGCGGATCGACGCCGTTGTTCTTCGACTTCGACATCTTCTCGATGCCGCCATAGATGACCGGCTCGCCGTCGGCCTCGAGCACCGCAGAGACCACCCGACCCTTGTCGTCGCGCACCGGCACGACCTCGGCGGGATTGAACCACTGCTTGCGCCCGTTGGCGTCCTCGCGATACCAGGTCTCGGCCACCACCATGCCCTGGGTGAGCAGCTTGGTGAAGGGCTCGTCGCAGTCGACCAGGCCCTCGTCGCGCATCAGCTTGTGGAAGAAGCGGGCATAGAGCAGGTGCAGCACCGCGTGCTCGATGCCGCCGATGTACTGATCGACCGGCAGCCAGTACTTGGCGCGCTCGTCGAGCATGGCGGTGTCGCAGTCCGGCGAGCAGTAACGGGCGTAGTACCAGCTCGACTCGAAGAAGGTATCGAAGGTGTCGGTCTCGCGGGTCTCGCCGTTGCCGAGCTCGGAGAACTCGGGCATGCGCTTGAGCGGCGAGCCCGAGCCGTCGACCACCACGTCCTCGGGCAGACGCACCGGCAGCTCGGTCTCGGGACGCGCCTCGCCGTCGGCGCCGTTGACCACCGGCAGCGGACAGCCCCAGTAGCGCTGGCGCGACACGCCCCAGTCGCGCAGACGGAAGTTGACGGTGCGCTCGCCCTTGCCCTGCTCGCTGAGCCAGGTGGCGATGGCGTCGAAGGCCTGCTCGGAGGTCAGACCGTCGAACGCGCCGGAGTTGAACAGCACGCCCTTGTCGGTGAAGGCCGCGGCGCTGATGTCGCAGCTCTCGGCATCGGCCGGGCGGATCACCGCGCGCTTGGCGATGCCGTAACGCTCGGCGAACTCCCAGTCGCGCTGATCGTGCGCGGGGACGGCCATCACCGCGCCGGTGCCGTAGCCGATGAGCACGAAGTTGGCGGCATAGATCGGCACCGGCTCGCCGGTGATCGGGTGGATGGCGTCGATGCCGAGGGGATATCCCTTCTTCTCCATGGTCTCGATCTCGGCCTCGGAGATCCCGCCCTGGCGACATTCCTCGATGAAGGCGGCGAGCGCCGGATCGGTCTCGGCGGCGCGACGCGCCAGCGGGTGCTCGGCGGCGACGGCGACATAGGTCACGCCCATCACGGTGTCGGGGCGGGTGGTGTAGATGCCCAGCGTCTCGTCGCTGTCGGCCACACCGAAGGTCATGTGCACACCCTCGGAGCGCCCGATCCAGTTGCGCTGCATGGTGCGCACCCGCTCCGGCCAGCCGTCGAGACCGTCGAGCGCGTCGAGCAGCTCCTGGGCGTAGTCGGTGATGCGCACGCACCACTGGGTGATCTCGCGCTTCTCGATCGGCGCGCCGGAGCGCCAGCCGCGCCCGTCGATCACCTGCTCGTTGGCGAGCACGGTCTGGTCGATCGGGTCCCAGTTGACCATCGCCTTGGCACGATAGGCCAGCCCCTTGTCGATCAGTCGGGTGAACAGCCACTGCTCCCAGCGGTAGTAGTCGGGGTCGCAGGTGGCCAGCTCACGGTCCCAGTCGTAGCCGAAACCGAGCTTCTTGAGCTGGTCCTTCATGTAGGCGATGTTCGAGCGCGTCCACTGCGACGGCGGGATGCCGTGGGTGATCGCGGCGTTCTCCGCCGGCAGGCCGAAGGCGTCCCAGCCCATCGGCTGGAGCACGTTCTTGCCGAGCATGCGCTGGTAGCGCGCGATCACGTCGCCGATGGTGTAGTTGCGCACGTGCCCCATGTGCAGCCGCCCCGAGGGATAGGGGAACATGGACAGGCAGTAGAACTTCTCGCGCGAGGTGTCCTCGACGGCCTTGAAGGACTGGTGCTCTTCCCAATAGCGCTGGGCCGCGGCCTCGACGGCGCACGGATCGTAATCGGTCTGCATGGGTCTTCGGTCTTGTGACAACTGGGGTTGGAATGATGACGAAAGCATAACCCAGCTCGACGATGCACGGCGACCGGGGGGAGGCAGCCGTCGGTGGCCGGCGATCGAGAGATTGAACCGCAAAGACCCAAAGGACGCGAAGAGAGCGACAGCCTTCAGCGAACAGCCTCCAGTATCGGTGTGCGGTCAACCGCGACGCGACGAGACAAGCCAGCCCCCTCACTGGAGGCTGGCAGCTGGAAGCCTTTCTTCATCTTCGCGTCCTTTGGGTCTTTGCGGTTCAAGATCCCGCCCGCCGAGTCCCGCTAGCGCCCTTTTGCTATGCTGGAGTCGACGCGATCCACACCGGGTGTCGCCCGATGCCCGCTGTCTTCGCCCCGGGCCGATGCCGGCCCAAGATGGTCCGCTGGACCACTGGAGAGACAGATCATGAGCGATCAAGACAGGAACCCGAAGGACGACCGGCTGGTGCGCGCCTACGAGCGCATGCTCGAGGACGCCCACGAGGCGATCGAGCAGGCGCAGAACGAGACGGCACCGCGGTTGCGCGAGGTGCTCGACAAGACCCGCGACAACCTGGTCGAACTCGGCGAACTCAGCCGCGAGGAGGCGCAGCGCGTCGCCGACTACATCCGTCGCGACATCGAGGACGCCGCCGGCTTCGTCGCCGAGACCGGCCAGGACATCCGCGACTGGTGGCGCTTCGATCTGGAGCTGATGGAGCGACGGCTGTTCGAGGCCTTCAGCCAGGTCGCCGACCAGACCCGGCTGCAGCTCGCCCAGATCGCCGAGACGGCGCGCCGGATGAGCCTCTACCAGGCCGGCGAGATCACCGGCCCCGGCACCCTGGTGTGCGACAAGTGCGGCGCCGAGACCCACTTCGTCAAGGCCGGTCGCATCCCGCCCTGCGCCGAGTGCGGCGCCACCAGCTTCCGCCGCAACCCGGTCGGACGCGAGGACCAGCAGGGCTGAACCACCAAGGCGCGCGCGGGTGCGAGCCCGCGCGCGAGGCTGGAAATCGACCGGGGGCGCGCTTATAGTAGCCGCTCGTGTCATGTCCCGCGGGAGAGACCGGCAGCTTCGCCGGCGCCGAAGGCGCAACATCGCCCGGAATCGCTCAGGCAAAAGGACTGCGGGAACGAGGACCGACTCTGGAGAGTGGCCGCCACAGGCGCGGCCCACCGACGGGGCAGCGGCGGAACCACCCGGTCACCGTCAGCAAACTCTCAGGTCTAAGACAGAGGGGCGATGCCGTGGGTCGAACTGACCCGCGGCGTCGTTATCATGGCCGCGCGCGCGGCACCCCGAACAGTCTAGCGGAGAGTCGAATGGGATCACGTACCCCCCTGTTTGCAGAGCACGTGCGTCTGGGCGCGCGCATCGTCCCCTTCGGCGGCTGGGACATGCCGCTGCACTACGGCTCCCAGCTCGAGGAGCACCACGCGGTGCGCCGCGCCGCGGGCATGTTCGACGTCTCCCACATGCGTCCGGTCGACATCGAGGGTGTACAGGCGCGCGACTTCCTCCGCCACCTGCTCGCCAATGACGTCGCCCGTCTCACCCAGCCCGGTAAGGCCCTCTACAGCTGCATGCTCAACCCCGAGGGCGGGGTGATCGACGACCTCATCGTCTATCTGCGCGGCCCCGAGCGCTATCGCCTGGTGGTCAACGCCGCCACCGCCGCCAAGGACCTCGACTGGATGGCGCAACAACGCGCCGGCTTCGCGGTCGACATCCGGCCGCGCGAGGACCTGGCGATGATCGCCGTGCAGGGCCCCGAGGCCCGCACCAAGACCCTCCCGCTGCTCGCCGCGCCGCTGGCCGAGCAGGCACAGGCGCTCGCCCCCTTCTTCGCCACCGAACACGAGGACTGGTTCGTCGGGCGCACCGGCTATACCGGCGAGGACGGCTTCGAGATCATGCTCCCGGCCACCGAGGCCGCCACGCTGTGGCAGGCGCTGGAGCAGGCCGGGGTACAGCCCTGCGGCCTGGGCGCGCGCGACACCCTGCGTCTCGAGGCGGGGATGAACCTCTACGGTCAGGACATGGACGAGGAGACCGGCCCGCTCGAGGCCGGGCTCGGCTGGACCGTCGCCTGGGAGCCGACCGAGCGCGATTTCATCGGTCGCGCCGCGCTCAGCGCGCAGCGCGAGCGCGGCGGACTGCGCCGCTTCGTCGGTCTGGTGCTGGAGGGGCGCGGCGTGCTGCGCGGCCACCAGCAGGTGCTGATCGACGGCGAGGTCGCCGGTGAGATCACCTCCGGCGGCTTCGCCCCCACCCTCGGCGGCTCGATCGCGCTGGCGCGCGTCGCCCCGACGATCGGCGAGCGCTGCGCGGTGCTGATCCGCGACAAGGCCGTCCCCGCGCGCGTGGTCAAACCGCCCTTCGCGCGTCACGGCAAGGCATTGATCGACCTCGCCTGAACCCCGACCCCTATCCGAACCTGCCGGGTCTCTCCCGGCAGCCATGACATCGAGCGTCTGCGTGCAGACCGCAACGGAGAACCCCCAATGAGCGACACCCCCGCCGATCTGAAATACACCAAGAGCCACGAGTGGGTGCGCGACAACGGCGACGGCACCGTCACCGTCGGCATCACCGATCACGCCCAGGAGGCGCTCGGCGACATCGTCTTCGTCGAGACCCCCGAGGTCGGACGCCAGGTCGCCGCCGCAGAGGCCTGCGCCGTGGTCGAGTCGGTGAAGGCCGCCTCCGACATCTACGCCCCGCTCGCCGGCGAGGTGGTCGAGGCCAACGAGGCGCTCGGCGACGCCCCCGAGCTGATCAACGCCAGCGCGCACGCCGAGGGCTGGATCTTCCGTCTCGCGCCGAGCGACGCCGCTGCGCTCGACGCCCTGCTCGACGCCGCGGCCTACGCCAAGGTGCTCGAGGAAGAGGACTGAGCCCAGCCACCGGCCCCGGTCGGGGCCGGCACCTCGCCCGGCGCGCGCGGCGCGCGCTGGTCCCGTTCAAGGCAGACGCGCCCGCGCCGCGGGCCCCGGAATCCAGATCATGCCCTTCATCCCCCACACCGACGACGACGTCGCCGCGATGCTCCAGGCCATCGGGGCCCCCTCGATCGAGTCGCTGTTCGACGAGATCCCCGCGGCGCTGCGCAGCGGCGAGCGCGCCGAGATCCCGCCCGCGCTCTCGGAGCAGGAGATCACCCGGCTGATGCGCCTGCGCGCCCAGACCGACGAGCAGCCGGCCTGCTTCATCGGCGCCGGCGCCTATGATCACTACATCCCGGCGGCGGTGTGGCAGATCGCCACCCGTGGCGAGTACTACAGCGCCTACACCCCCTACCAGGCCGAGGCCAGCCAGGGCACGCTGCAGGTGCTCTACGAATTCCAGTCGATGATGACCGCGCTCACCGCGCTGGACGCCTCCAACACCTCGCTCTACGACGGCGCCACCGCGCTCGCCGAGGCGCTGCTGATGGCGGTGCGCGCCAACCGTCGCTGCAAGTCCAGGCGCGTGCTGATCCCGCGCGCGCTGCACCCGCTGTACCGGAGCACGGTACGCACCATCGTCGAGCCGCAGGGGCTGGAGCTGGTCGAGGTCGACTTCGACGCCGCCGGCGGCCAGACCCCGGTGGAGCGCTGCGCCGCGCTCGCCGGCGACCAGGGCGTGGCGGCGGTGGTGATCAACCAGCCCAACTTCTTCGGCGTGCTCGAGACGGTCGACGCCCTCACCGACTGGGCCCACGAGCAGGGCGCCCTGGCCGTGGCGGTGGTCAATCCGCTGGCCCTGGCGCTGCTCACCCCCCCCGGCGAGTGGGGCGCTGCGGGCGCCGACATCGCCTGCGGCGAGGCCCAGCCGTTCGGCATGCCGCTGTCCTCGGGCGGTCCCTACGCCGGCTTCCTCTGCTGCAAGCAGGCGCTGGTGCGCCAGCTGCCGGGACGCATCGTCGGGCGCACCCTCGATGCCGACGGCAAGCCCGGTTTCACCCTCACCCTGCAGGCACGCGAGCAGCACATCCGCCGCAGCAAGGCGACCTCCAACATCTGCACCAACCAGGGGCTGATGGTGACCGCCGCGACCATCCATCTGGCGCTGCTCGGCGCCGAGGGGCTGGAGCAGGTCGCGCGCGCCTGTCACGCCAACACCCTGGGGCTCGTCGAGCAGCTCTGCGCCCTCCCCGGGGTCGAGCCGGCGTTCACCGGCGCAATCTTCCACGAACAGGCGCTGCGCCTGCCGCGCGCGCCGCGCGAGGTGCTCGGACGGCTCGCCGCCGAGGCCGACGTGCTCGGCGGCTTCGCCCTCGGCGCCGACTATCCCGAACTCGACGACGCACTGCTGGTGTGCGCCACCGAGCAGCGCAGCGAGGAGGAGATGCGTCGCTACGCCAGCGCCCTCGCCGAGATCCTCGAGGCCGGCTGAACGCCCGGCCACGGCTTCCAACCGCAGCGGAGACATCACCCATGGCACAGACCGCACTGCAAGGCTCGCCCGTCACCCTCACCGGCACCCTGCCCGCCGTCGGGCAGCAGGCCCCCGACTTCACCCTGGTCGACAAGGACCTCAACGATCGCACCCTGGCCGACTTCGCCGGGAAGAAGAAGCTGCTCAACATCGTCCCCAGCCTCGACACCCCGGTGTGCGCGCTCTCCACCCAGCGCTTCAACGCCGCCATGGCCGAGCGTGACGACGCCGTGGCGCTGGTGATCTCGGCCGACCTGCCGTTCGCCATGGGCCGCTTCTGCGGCGCCGAGGGCATCGACAACGTGATCCCGCTGTCGCTGATGCGCTCGCAGGCGTTCGCGCGCGACTACGGGGTGCTGATCGCCGACGGTCCGCTGGCCGGGATCTGTGCCCGCGCCGTGGTGGTGCTCGACGCCGAGGACCGGGTGGTTCATTGCCAGCTGGTCCCCGAGATCACCGAGGAACCCGACTACGCGGCCGCCCTCGCCGCGCTCTGAACCGACCCGTGCCGCGCCCCCGAGACGCGGCGCGGTCCCAGCTCCCGGGCCCGCCCGCGCGGGCCGCACCACCCGACGGACCCTATCGCCATGCTGATCCACGACCAATCCCGCCCCGGACGCCGCGCCAACGTCCTGGCCCCGAGCCACACCCCAGAGCCGAGCGACATCCCGCAGGCGCTGCGCCGCCGCGCGCGTCCGCGGCTGCCCGAGGTCTCCGAGCTGCAGGTGGTGCGTCACTACACCCGGCTGTCGCAGCAGAACTTCTCGATCGACACCCACTTCTACCCGCTCGGCTCCTGCACCATGAAATACAACCCGCGGGTGTGCAACAGCCTGGCCGCGCTGCCCGGCTTCGCCGAGCGTCACCCGCTGGCGCCGGTCGAGCACGGTCAGGGGGTGCTGGCCTGTCTCCACGACCTGCAGGAGATCCTCAAGGCGGTGACCGGGATGAGCGCGGTGTCGCTGGCGCCCGCCGCCGGCGCCCAGGGCGAGCTGACCGGGGTGGCGATGATCCGCGCCTATCACCTCGCGCGCGGCGATCACGCCCGTACCGAGATGCTGATCCCCGATGCCGCCCACGGCACCAACCCGGCCTCGGCGGTGATGTGCGGCTACCAGGCGCGCGAGATCCCCACCGGCCCCGACGGCGACGTCGACGTCGAGGCGCTGCGCGCGGCGGTGGGACCGCAGACGGCGGGCATCATGCTCACCAACCCGAGCACCGTCGGGGTGTTCGATCGCAACATCGAGGAGATCGCCCGCATCGTCCACGACGCCGGCGGCCTGCTCTACTACGACGGCGCCAACCTCAACGCCATCCTCGGTAAGGTGCGTCCGGGCGACATGGGCTTCGACGTCATCCACATGAACCTGCACAAGACCTTCTCCACCCCGCACGGCGGCGGTGGTCCGGGCGCGGGTCCGGTGGGCGTCTCGGCGCGGGTCGCGCCCTATCTGCCGGTGCCGCTGGTCGAGCGCGAGGGCGACGACTACCGCTGGCTGACCGAGGCCGACCGCCCCGAGACCATCGGTCGCATGACCGCCTTCGGCGGCAACATGGGCATCCTGCTGCGCGCCTATGTCTACGCGCGGATGCTCGGGCGCGAGGGCATGGCGCGGGTGGCCGACTTCGCCACCCTCAACGCCAACTATCTGATGGCGCGGCTGCAGCAGGCGGGCTTCGAGCTGGCCTACCCAGAGCGGCGCGCCAGCCACGAGTTCATCGTCACCCTCAAGCGCGAGGCCAAGGAGTACGGCGTCACCGCGATGGACTTCGCCAAACGGCTGCTCGACTACGGCTTCCACGCCCCGACCACCTACTTCCCGCTGCTGGTGCCCGAGTGCCTGCTGATCGAGCCGACCGAGACCGAGACCCAGGAGTCGCTCGACGGCTTCGTCGAGGCGATGATCGCGATCCGTCGCGAGGCCCAGGAGGACCCGGAGAAGCTCAAGGGCGCGCCCTACACCATGCCGCGGCGCCGTCTCGACGACGTGCGCGCGGCGCGCCAACTCGACCTCGCCTGGACCCCGCAGCAGGCCGACGGGGGCGGCGATGGCCAATAACGGCGGCAACCTCGGCTGGCGCCGGGTGGTACGCGCCTTCGGCTACTCGATGAAGGGCTTCCGCGCCTGCTACGAGCTGGAGGAGGCGTTCCGCCAGGAGCTGTTTCTGCTGATCCCGCTGGTCCCGCTCGGGCTGTGGCTCGGCGAGACCCCGGTCGAGCGCGCCCTGCTCGTCGGCAGCCTGCTGGTGGTGCCGATCGTCGAGCTGCTCAACTCGGCGATCGAGGCCAACGTCGACCGCATCGGCACGGAGCGCCACGAACTCTCGGGACGCGCCAAGGACATCGCCTCGGCGGCGGTGTTCTCCAGCATCACCCTGTGCGTGGTGATCTGGGCCCTGCTGCTGGTGCCCAAGCTCTTTTGACCGCAGCGGCCAGAGTGACCTAAGCCGCCAGCGGCCAGCTACCAGCCGCCAGCGCCCAGCCATCAGCCCCGGCGGCTGGCGGCTGGTAGCTGACACCCCCTTGCCAGCCCCGCAGCGGGCGGCGATGATGGTTCGACGCGTGGCGTGTACACGCCCGTCTCGGATCACTGAGCCCGCAGGGAGTCTTGCCGCATGTCCCAGACGACCGGATCGCCCGAGTTCCTGCCACTGCGCATCGCGCTGATGACCGTCTCCGACAGTCGCGACCTCGCCAGCGACACCTCGGGGGCGCTGCTCGAGGAGGCCGCGCGCACGGCCGGGCACCAGGTGGTGACGCGCTGTGTCGTCGCCGACGACATCTACCGACTGCGCGCCCAGGTCTCGCAGTGGATCGCCGACCCCGCCGTCGATGTCGTGATCAGCACCGGCGGCACCGGGGTGACCGGCCGCGACAGCACCCCGGAGGCGCTGCGCCCACTGCTCGACAAGGAGATCGAGGGCTTCGGCGAGCTGTTCCGTCACTACTCGCTCGCCGAGATCGGCCCCTCCACGCTGCAGTCGCGCGCCTTCGCCGGGCTGGCCAACGCCACCTTCCTGTTCTGCCTGCCGGGCTCGACCGGGGCCTGTCGCACCGCCTGGGAGCGCATCCTCGCCCCCCAGCTCGATCGCCGCACCCGCCCCTGCAACTTCGCCCAGCTGCTGCCCCGTCTCCACGAACGTTGAGGTCCGCGATGTCCGCCAGTTGTCCCGCCTCTCCCCGCGCCCTGTCACTCGACGCCGCGCTCGCGCGGCTGCTCGAACAGGCGCCGACACCCAGCACCAGCGAGCCGGTGGCGCTCGCCGCCGCGCTCGGTCGGGTGCTCGCCGCACCGCTGCGCAGCCCGCTGGCGGTCCCGCACTGGGACCACAGCGCGATGGACGGCTATGCGCTGCGCCATGCCGACCTCGCCGCCGCCGACGGCTGGCTGCCGATCGGCCAGCGCATCACCGCCGGCATGGTCGGCGCGCCGCTCGCGCCGGGCAGCGCGGCGCGGATCTTCACCGGCGCCCCGGTGCCCGAGGGCGCCGACACCGTGGTGATGCAGGAGCAGTGCGAGCGCGACGGCGAGCGGCTGCGCATCCCGCCCGAGTGCAAGGCGGGCGGCAACATCCGCCGCGCCGGCGAGGATTTCACCGCCGGCACCGAGGTGATCGCCGCCGGCACCCGGCTCGGCCCTCAGCACCTCGGGCTCGCCGCCAGTCTGGGGTTGGCCGAACTCATGGTGCGGCCCCGGCTACGGGTGGCGATCTGCGCCAGCGGCGACGAGCTGGTCGCGCCCGGCGCCCCGCTCGGCCCCGGCCAGATCTACGACTCCAACCGTCTCACCCTGGGGGCGATGCTCACCGCGCTCGGCTGTGAGGTGATCGATCTCGGGCGCATTCCCGATGACCTGGAGGCGACCTGCGAGACGCTCGCCCGCGGCGCCGACGCGGCCGACCTGGTGATCGCCAGCGGCGGGGTCTCGGTCGGCGAGGAGGATCATGTACGCCCGGCCGTCGAGCGCATCGGCACGCTCGCACTGCACCAGGTGGCGATCCGCCCGGGCAAGCCGGTAGCCTTCGGGCGGATCGCCGATACCCCGTTTTTCGGCAGCCCCGGCAACCCGGTCTCGCTGTTCGTCACCTGTGCGCTGCTGGTGCGCCCGCTGGTGCTGCGGATGCAGGGCGTCGGCGGCGACCTCGCGCCGCGTCGGCGACGCCTGCCCGCCGCCTTCGCCTGGCCGCGCCCGGACAAGCGTCGCGAGTTCCACCGCGCCCGGCTGGTCGAGGACGACAGCGGACAACCCCGGGTCGAGGTCTTCGCCAGCCGCTCCTCGGCCTCGCTGCGCTCGCTGGTGTGGGCCGACGGACTGATCGACCTCGCCCCCGGGGTGGCGATCGCCCCGGGCGACCCGGTCGAGTTCATCCCCTTCACCGAGCTGTTGCACTGAGGGCGCGATGATCCACGTCCGCTACTTCGCCAGCCTGCGCGAGCGCATCGGTCGCGACGAGGAACACATCGAACTCCCCGCCGGGGTCGACACCCTGGGCGCGCTGGTCGCGCACCTGAGCGCGCGCGGCAGCCCCTGGCGCGAGGCGCTCGAGGCCACCCCGCGGCTGATGATGGCGCGCAACCACACCCTCGCCCGCGCCGAGACCGAGATCAGCGACGGCGACGAGATCGGGCTCTTCCCGCCGGTAACGGGGGGGTAGCGACCAGCCATCAGCTGCCAGCTTTCAGCCGCCAGCAGGCACCTCACGCGCACATGACCGACGGTTGTTAGCTGGATGCTGGGAGCTGGTCGCTGATGGCACACAACCAGCCCCACCGATCCCGGGATCGACGACGCCGACGGCGAGGTCGGACTCTTCCCCCATTGGAGCAGGTCAGGGAAAGCCACCAGAGGGCATCCTCACTCGGACACCACCAACAACTGGCGGCTGGTAGCTGGTAGCTGGAGGCGGACCGCTGGTTGGGTTGCCGCCCTGGCAACCCAACCGACGTACCGGCAGTTGGCGGGACGATCAGCCGGTGGCGCGGCGGATCCACTCGACGCGCTTGTGCATCACGCCGTAGTAGACCACCGGGATCACCACCAGGGTGAGGACGGTGGAGACGAACAGGCCGAACAGCAGCGACACCCCCAGCCCGGAGAAGATCGGGTCGTCGAGGATGAAGGCCGCGCCGGCCATCGCCGCGACCGCGGTGAGCGCGATCGGTCGGGCACGGACCACCGCCGAGTCGATCACCGCGGTGGCGAACGCCTTGCCCTCGCGCACCTGCTGGTTGATGAAGTCGACCAGCAGGATGGAGTTGCGCACGATGATGCCGGCCAGGGCGATCATGCCGATCATCGAGGTGGCGGTGAACTGGGCGCCGAGCAGGGCGTGCCCGGGCATGATCCCGATGATGGTCAGCGGGATCGGCGCCATGATCACCAGCGGCACCAGATAGCTGCGGAACTGCGCCACCACCAGCAGATAGATCAGGATCAGGCCGACGCCATAGGCCGCGCCCATGTCGCGGAAGGTCTCATAGGTGATCTGCCACTCGCCGTCCCACTTGAGGCTGTACTCGTAGGGGTTGTCCGGCTGCTGCAGGAACCACTGCTCGAGCCCAAGCTCTTCATCGAGGGCCGCGGAGATGGCGAACATGCCGTAGAGCGGGCTGTCGGTGGCCCCGGCGACGTCCGAGGTGACATAGACCACGGGCAGCAGATCCTTGTGGTAGATGCTGTGCTCGCGCTCGGTCTCGACCACCTCGACGATCTCCGAGAGCGGCACCAGCGCCCCACTCTCTGCACGCACCCGCAGCGCCAGCACCTGCTCGACGTCGGCCTTGTCGGCCTCGCTGTACTCGACGCGGATCGGCACCGCGTACTTGACCCCGGCGCCGTGCAGATAGCTCATGTCGTCGCCGTCGAGCACGCTCGCCAGCGCCTGGGCGATGCTCGATTGCGCCACCCCGAGCCGCGCGGCCTTGGCGCGATCGACCACCACCACCAGCTTGGTGGCCGGGTACTCGACCGAGTCGTCGACGTCGACGACGCCCGGGGTCGACTCGAACAGCGCCCGCACCGCCCGCGCGGTCTTGATCTGACCGGCATAGTCGAGCCCGTAGACCTCGGCGACCAGCGGCGAGAGCACCGGCGGACCGGGCGGGATCTCGACGATCTTGGCCACTCCGCCGTGACGTTCGGCGATCTCCTGCAGCGGCGGGCGCAACGCCAGCGCGATCTCGTGGCTCTGGCGATCACGATGGTGCACATCGACCAGGTTGACCTGCAGATCACCGAGATGCGCGCCCTCGCGCAGATAGTACTGACGCACCAGACCGTTGAAGTTGATCGGCGCAGCGGTGCCGGCGTAGGACTGGAAGTCGGTGACCTCCTCGACCCCGGAGAGATAGTCGCCCATCTCCGCGAGTACCTGGGCGGTGTGCTCGAGACTGGTACCCTCGGGCATGTCGAGCACCACCTGGAACTCGCTCTTGTTGTCGAAGGGCAGCATCTTGAGGATCACGGTGCGGTTGACCGCGAGGCTCACCGAGGCGGCGATCAGCGCAAAGATGCCGAACAGCAGGAACCAGCGGTTGCGCCAGCCGCGCCGGCCCTCGAGGAAGGGCGTCATGATCCAGGTGAAGAAGCGCGCCAGTCGAGCGCCAGCCGCGCCCTCCTCCTGATGACCGGCCGCGGCCTGCGGGTCGGCGTCGTAATGACGCGCGAGCATGGCGTTGGTCATCCACGGGGTGAAGACGAAGGCCACCACCAGCGAGATCAGCATGCCCATCGAGGCATTGATCGGGATCGGGCTCATGTAGGGGCCCATCAGGCCGCTGACGAAGGCCATCGGCAGCAGCGCCGCGATCACCGTGAAGGTGGCGAGGATGGTCGGTCCGCCGACCTCGTCGACCGCGCCCGGGATCAGCTCGAGCAGGCGTCGGCGCGTGCCGCTGACGTGCAGCGCCATGTGACGGTGGATGTTCTCGACTACCACGATGGCGTCGTCGACGAGGATACCGATCGAGAAGATCAGCGCGAACAGCGACACCCGGTTGAGGGTGAAGCCCCAGGCGAACGAGGCGAACAGGGTCAGCGCCAGGGTGACGATCACCGCCGCGCCGACGATCACCGCCTCGCGCCAACCGATGGTCAGCCACACCAGCAGGATCACCGAGCTGGTGGCGAAGATCAGCTTGGTGATCAGCTTCTTGGCCTTGTAGTCGGCGGTCTGGCCATAGTCGCGGGTGATGGTGAACTCCACCCCGTCGGGGATGAAGATGCCGCGCAGCTGCTCGAGCCGCTCGGTCACCCGCCCGGCGACGTCGACGGCATTGATGCCGGGGAGCTTGGCCACCGCGATGGTCACCGCCGGCACGCTGCCGGCCAGCTCCAGCCCGGTGTGCGTGGCGCCGAGAGCGGCGCCCATACGCACCGAGGTGGTCGGCTGCTGCGGCCCGAGCTCGACCCGGGCGACATCGCGCAGATAGACCGGACGCCCGGCGTGCAGCCCGACCACCAGATCGGCGATCTCCTGCGGGCTGGTGAGGAAGGTGCCGGCCTGCACCAGCAGCTCGCGGTTGTCGGCGGTCACCGTGAGGTTGTCCCTGGTGGTGTTGCCGGCCTGCAGCGAGCGGCGCAGGTCGTCGAGATCGATGTCGTAGCCGGCCAGCGCCTGCGGGTCGAGCAGCACCCGCACCACCTGATCGGCGGCGCCGACGGTGTAGACGTCGCGGGTGCCGGGGACGCGCTTGATCTCCTGCTCGATGGCATGCGCCACCTGGCCGAGTTCGAAGGCGCCGACGGCGGGGTCGTCCGACCACAGGGTGGCGGTGAGGATGGGCACGTCGTCGATGCCCTTGGGCTTGACGATCGCGCTGCCGACGCCGAGGTTCTGCGGCAGCCAGTCCTGGTTCGACAGCACCTTGCTGAACAGCCGCACCACCGCGTCGGTGTTGTCCTCGCCGACCTCGTACTGGACGGTGAGCACCGCCATGCCGGGGCGCGAGACCGAGTAGATGTGCTCGATGCCCTGGATCTCGGCGAGCACCTGCTCGGCCGGACCCGAGACCAGGTGCTCGATCTCGCTGGCCGAGGCACCGGGATAGGGGATGAAGACGTCGGCGAAGGTGACGTCGATCTGCGGTTCTTCCTCGCGCGGGGTCACCAGGATCGCGAACAGCCCGAGCAGCAGCCCGAGCAACGCGAGCAGCGGGGTGATCTCGCTGTTCTGGAAGCGCGCGGCGATGGCGCCCGCGAGCCCCTGTCGCGCCGGCTCAGTCATGGTCGGCCTCCACGGCCGCACGTCGTGCCTCGGCCTGGGCCTTGATCGCAACCCCGGCGGCGATCGGATCGAGGGCGACGCGCTCGCCGGCGTTCAGCCCGGCGAGCACCACCACCACGTCGTCGAGCTCGCGACCGAGCCGGATCTGGCGCAGGATCAGGTGATCGTCGGCGGTCACCACATAGACCCCGGTGACCTCGGAGCGACGCGCCACCGCCGCGCGCGGCACCACCAGCTCGTCCTTCACCCCGACCACGAAACCGGTCTTGACGAACATGCCGGGGAACAGCGACGGCGTGCCCTCGGGCAGCTCGATACGCACCTTGAAGGTATTGGAGCCGAGGTCGGCGAAGGGGAAGACGGTGATGCGATCGGTCTCGACCCGTTCGCCGTCGGGCAGATAGACGCGGGCCTGCGGCTCGCGACGCACCGAGGCGATCGCGCTCTGCGGCACGTCGACGATCACCCGCAGCTGGTCGAGCGAGATGCCGGTCATCACCGGCTGTCCCGGCGACAGGGTCTCGCCGATCTCGACGTGACGGTGGGTGACGATGCCCGAATAGGGGGCGCGGATCTGGGTGTAGTCGAGCTGCTCCTGGGCCTGCTCGAGCCGCGCGGTGGCCGAGTCGAGCTCGGCCTGGGCGGCGGCGAGATCGGCGGTGGCCTTGTCCATCGCCGAGTCGGAGACATTCTTGCGCGCATAGAGGCCCTGGATGCGCTCGAACTCCTCGCGCGCCTGCAGCAGCCGCGCCGAGGCGGACTTGAGGTCGGCGGCGGCCTGGGCGACCTTGGCGCGATGTTCGGTGTCCTTGATACGGGCGACCACGCTGTTCTGCTCGACATAGTCGTCGACGTCGAAGGTGATCTCCTCGACCCGACCCTGGGTCTGGGCCGAGACCGTGGTGCGGTTGACCGCCTCGACGATGCCGTCGAGACGGTACTCGCGCGGCAGCGTGCGGTATTCGGCGACCGCGGTCTCGAGAGAGGGGCTATCGGCGGCCTGGAGCAGGCCGGGGGCGAGTGCGGCGAGCGCCGCAATCAATCGGATGGTACGCATGGGGAGTCGGAATCGTCAAAATATTAGAATTTTATTATATTTGCGGCGCAGTTGACCTTTCAACAACTCCCAACACATGACCTCGCCGCAGCCCGCCCCAAGTATGGCGTAATCAGGCGGCGAGACGAGACGATCAGGGGCGCGGAAAGATTGCAAATCGGTGACGGCCTTTATACCGTAGCCCGGCTCGGGTCGAGCAGCTCCGCCCCAAGGGGCGGCAGCGATGCCGACCGCTCGCACGCACCGATCGGTCCACGGGCTCGAGCGCATCCAGACGGACGGTCGACGCCAGACCGTCCGATCCAGACAGCAACACGGCGGAGAGGGCAGTTTCGTGAGCCGATGGTCCGAGGATTTGATCCCGATCGACCGAGCAAGAACCCTGGACGGGCTCTTCCTGCAACGGGTGGCACGCTCACCACAGCGCGTCGCTTACACCCATTTCGAGCGCGCCAGCGGGTGGAAGGATCTGACTTGGGCCGAGGTCGGTGAGGCGACGGCGCGCTGGCGTCAGGCGCTCGCCGACGAGCAGCTCGAGCCCGGCGACCGAGTCGCGATCCTGCTGCGCAACTGTCCCGAGTGGGTGATGTTCGACCAGGCCGCGCTCGGACTCGGTCTGGTCACGGTCCCGCTCTACACCGACGACCGCGCCGACAACGCCGCCTACATCCTCAACGATGCCGCGGTCAAGGTGCTGCTGGTGCAGGATCTCGGTCGCTGGCGTCGTCTGGCCGAGGCCATCGGCGACTCGCCCTGGCCGCTGCGGGTGGTGTTGCTGGAGGCGAGCGAGGCCTCGCGCGCCTGCGCCGCGGCCGACCCCCGGGTGGTGGTCGCCGAGGACTGGCTGCCGGCCACGGCCCCGGCGCCGACCCCGCGCGAGGGGGACCCCGACGCGCTGGCGACCATCGTCTACACCTCGGGCACCACGGGTCGTCCCAAGGGGGTGATGCTCAGCCACCGCAACATCCTCAGCAACGCCCACGGCGCGCTGACCCAGATCGATGTCTACGGCGAGGACGTCTTCCTCTCCTTCCTGCCGCTCTCGCACATGCTCGAACGCACCGGCAGCTACTATCTGCCGATGATGGCCGGCTCACGGGTGGCCTATGCGCGCTCGATCGGCCAGCTCGCCGAGGACCTGCAGACCATCCGCCCGACGGCGATGATCGCCGTGCCGCGGGTGTTCGAGCGCGTCTATCAGCGCATCCTCGATCAGCTCGACAAGCGGCCCAAGCCGGTACGCTGGCTGTTCAATGCCGCGGTGGCCGCCGGTTGGCGCGCCTTCGAGCACGAGCAGGGCCGCGCCGGCTGGCACCCCTGGCTGCTCGTCTGGCCGCTGCTGCGACGCAAGGTCGCGCTCCCGGTCCAGCAGCGACTCGGCGGTCGGCTGCGCGCCACCGTCAGCGGCGGGGCACCGCTGTCGACCGAGGTCGCGCGCACCTTCATCGGTCTCGGCGTGCCGCTGCTGCAGGGCTACGGCCTCACCGAGACCAGCCCGGTGATCAGCTTCAACACCCTGCAGTCGAACATTCCGGCGAGCGTCGGCGTGCCGCTGCGCGGGCTGCAGGTGCGCATCGGCCCGGAGAACGAGCTGCTGGTGCGCGGCGACAACACCATGCTCGGCTACTGGAACAACCACGCCGCCACCGCCAAGATGCTCGCCCAGGACGGCTGGCTGCACACCGGCGACCAGGCGCGCATCGAGGACAACCACATCCATATCACCGGGCGCATCAAGGACATCCTGGTGCTCTCCAACGGCGAGAAGGTGCCGCCCGGCGACATGGAACTGGCCATCGCGCTCGACCCGCTGTTCGATCAGGTGGTGGTACTCGGCGAGGGGCAGTCCTATCTCAGCGCGCTGCTGGTGCTCAACCCCGATCTCTGGCCGGGGCTGGCGCTCGAACTCGGACTCGATCCCGAGGACCCGACGAGCCTCGCCAACGCCAAGCTGCACAAGGAGGCGGTCAAGCGTATCCGCACGGCGCTGCGCGACTTCCCGGGCTACGCCAAGATCCGGCGCGTCACCCTGACCCTGGAGCCCTGGACCATCGAGAACGGGTTGCTCACACCGACCCTCAAGGTCAAGCGCAACAAGGTGATCGAGCGCTACCAGGACGCCATCGAGCACATGTACAAGGACTCGGAGCTTGCCTGAGCGGGGCTGAACGCATACAATCGGGGACGAATGCGGGTGTAGTTCAATGGTAGAACCTCAGCTTCCCAAGCTGATGACGTGGGTTCGATTCCCATCACCCGCTCCACTCCCCAGTCCTCTATGCGTCCACTCTATCAAGCAGGCGACCGCATCGAGGCACAGCTCCTCCACGATCTGCTCGATCGCCATCTGATCCGTACCGTCATCCTCGGCGACGCCCTTGCCGGTGCCGCGGGCGAGCTGCCGCTCGACATCCATCCGACCCTCTGGCTCATCGACGACGACGATCGTGAGCGTGCCGAGGCCGTACTCGCGCGTTTCCTCCGCGAGGGGCTCGGCGGCCACCCGACCCCGGCCTGGACCTGCCCGCACTGCGGCGAGCAGGTCGAGGCCGGATTCGCCCTGTGTTGGAACTGCGCGACCCCCTACCCCGAATGAGCACACCCGACCTCTTCGCCAGCGAGCCCCCTGCCCCCTGGCCATCGACCGATTTCGCCGCCGCCGTGCTCGACTGGTTCGACCGGCACGGACGCAAGGACCTGCCCTGGCAGCACGAGCCGACCCGCTACCGGGTGTGGGTCTCGGAGATCATGCTGCAGCAGACCCAGGTGGCGGTGGTGATCCCCTACTTCGCGCGCTTCATGACGCGCTTTCCGGACCTGTCGAGCCTGGCCGCAGCCCCGCTCGACGAGGTGCTGTCGCTGTGGTCCGGGCTCGGCTACTACGCCCGCGCGCGCAACCTGCACCGCGCCGCGCGCACCGTCGTCGAGAGCCACGGCGGGCGCTTCCCCGACACCCTGGCGGCGGTCGAGGCGCTCCCCGGCATCGGTCGCTCCACCGCCGGCGCCATCCTCTCGCTCGCCGACGGCCAGCCCCATCCGATCCTCGACGGCAACGTCAAGCGGGTGCTGGCGCGCTGCTTCGCCGTCGACGGCTGGTCGGGACAGAGCGCGGTGCTCAAGCGGCTGTGGCAACTCAGCGAGCGCTGCACCCCGCACCAGCGCACCGGCGCCTACAACCAGGCGATGATGGACCTCGGCGCCACCCGCTGTACCCGTGCCACCCCGGACTGCGCGCGCTGCCCGCTCGCCGCGCGCTGTCAGGCCCTGCACCAGGGGCGCCAGCGCGAGCTGCCGGCCCCGCGCCCGCGGCGCACGCTGCCCGAACGCCGCACCCGGATGCTGGTGGTCCGCGACGACACCGGCGCCGTCCTGCTCGAGCGCCGTCCCGCGAGCGGTATCTGGGGCGGGCTCTGGAGCCTGCCCGAGACCGACCCCGGGCACGATCCGGCAGATTGGTGCCTGGCGCGCTTCAACAGCACCCCCGACACGGTTGAAACCCTGCGTGGACGCCGTCACACCTTTACTCACTTCGTGCTGGAGATCGAGGTCGTGCAGCTCCGGCTGTCGGCCCCGGCCACGACCGTGAACGAGGCCGATCGCCGCTGGGTCGGTCCCGAGGAGCGCGCCACGCTCGGCCTGCCGGCGCCGGTGGCGAGCATCCTCGACCAAGACTGAACGACGCGCCCTCCGGCATCCGCAGCAACAGGAGCCAAGCATGAGCCGTACCGTGCACTGCGTGAGACTCGGCCAGGAGGCCGAGGGACTCGATCGCCAACCCTACCCGGGTCCGCTGGGCGCACGCATCTTCGAACAGGTCTCGAAACAGGCCTGGCAGGAGTGGCTGCGTCACCAGACCATGCTGATCAACGAGAACCGACTGAGCCCGATGGACCCCAAGGCCCGCCGCTTCCTCGAGACCCAGATGGAACACTTCTTCTTCGGCGACGGCGCCGAACTGCCCGAGGGGTACGTGCCGCCAGGCAGTTGAGCGACCAGCGACCAGCGACCAGCGACCAGCGACCAGCGACCAGCGACCAGCGACCAGCGACCAGCGACCAGGAGATTGAACCGCAAAGCCGCGAAGGGCGCGAAGTGATTCAAGCTGCCAGCCGCCAGTGGAGGGACGCCCTCGACGATAGCGCCACGCTCCATTCACTGTCGGCACACCGGGTGGCGTGCCAACACTCGAAGGCAGACAGCCACTGGCAGCTGGAGGCTGATCGCCGGAAGCTCTTTCCTTCTTCGCGTCCTTCGCGGCTTTGCGGTTCAATCCGCTGGCGGCTGGCGACTGGCGGCTGAGAGCTTGAAAAAAGACTTGACGGACCAAAATTCCGTTGGTTTAATACTGCGCTCAAGCCAAGCAGCATGCTTGCACACGAACTACCTGCCCAGGTAGCTCAGTTGGTAGAGCAGGGGATTGAAAATCCCCGTGTCGGCAGTTCGATTCTGTCCCTGGGCACCATCTTCGAAAGGCCCCGTCGATGTCCGTCGACGGGGCCTTTTTCGTTCTCCCCACCATGAAAAAGGCCCGCACTTGGCGGGCCTCGGTGAGGGCTGCGCGCATCCAGCGCGCCCGGGCTCATCATATCTCCAACTGCAGGCGCAGCTTCTTCATCGCGTTCTTCTCGATCTGGCGGATGCGCTCGGCCGAGACGCCGAACTGTTCGGCCAGCTCGTGCAGGGTCTGCTTGCGCTCGGAGAGCCAGCGCTCGCGCAGGATGGTCTTGCTGCGCTCATCGAGTCCCTGGAGTGCGGCATAGAGACGCTCGCGTTGATTGCGCTCGGAGTCCTCGCGTTCGAGCAACCGGCCCGGCTCCATGCTGTTGTCGGGCAGATAGGTCGAGGGCGCCGAGGGGGCGTCGTCGTCATCGTCGTCGAGACCGTCGAACGACAGGTCCTGGTTGGCCAGACGCGACTCCATCTGCAACACCGTCTCCGGCTTGACCCCGAGATCGGCGGCCACGTCCTCGACCTCCTGACGGGTGAACCAGCCCAGACGCTTCTTGGCACTACGCAGGTTGAAGAACAGCTTGCGCTGAGCCTTGGTGGTGGCGACCTTGACGATGCGCCAGTTGCGCAGGATGTACTCGTGGATCTCGGCGCGGATCCAGTGCACCGCGAAGGAGACCAGACGCACCCCCATGTCGGGCTCGAAGCGACGCACCGCCTTCATCAGGCCCACGGTCCCCTCCTGGATCAGGTCGGGCAACGGCAGACCGTAGCCGAGATAGCCGCGAGCGATGCGGATCACGAAGCGCAGGTGCGAGGTCACCAACCGCTTGGCGGCATGGGCATCCCCATGATCGCGCAGCCGCACGGCCAGGGAGCGCTCTTCCTCTGCGGTCAGGACTGGGATCTGGTACGCGGCGCTGATGTAGGCATCGATGGTGCCAGTAGGCACGAGAGTGAGATCCTTCGCCATAGTCCAATACCTGAGTTGTAAGCTTGGATAATTATCCTAGCAGTACGCTAAGGAATATGCCAGCACTTTTGCCGCGGATTTGGAGACAGGAGCACGACAAAAGTTCAATCAGACTCTAGGCAAGCATCGGCATAGGGACAAGATCCGAGCGGTTAATTAGGGATCGTATCTTTCGATAACAACCATAGGCGAAGCTGATAACTGATTTTTTATTTTTTAAAAACAGTTACTTGAACAAATCAACCAAGGGCAACCCAAGTCGCTCCATCGCGAGATGACAGGGTGCCGAGGAGATTCTCAAAGGTTGGACAAAACCTGAACAGTGGTTCTTCGTCGCTAGGCTGCAAACAGCCTCGGGCGAGCCCTGGGCATTGCGCCGCGAGGACGATACTGAAAAGATAGTCGGTCACATCCAGACCGGAGAAAGGATGCGGATGCCAGACAACGAGAGGCCCCCAACCCATGGCATCGGCGTGGCTGCTTGCTGAAGACATGGACCGATCCGCGCCACCCTGCCCGGTGGTCGCTGGCCACCGCCCGAAGATCGCCGTCCACGCCCACACTCAGCCACCAGACGGCTCGCACCCGGTGGTGATGGCCTGCTCGGCGACGCGTCGACAACGGCCAGCGCCGTCAGGCTCGCCGCAAGCGGATACAGCGACCCGCTCCGGACGCCCAGGCGATCGTCGGTCCGGACGCTGAAGACCTCCTCCGAGCGACCGTCCAGCGGAGACTTGCGATGCGGATTCGACAGCAATGGCTCATCGGCCTGATCCTCGCCACCATCCTCGCCCCGGGGAGCGCCGACACCCTCGACGAGGTCCGCGCACGCGGCGAGCTAAGCTGCGGGGTCAATCAGGATGTACCAGGGCTGTCGTACCGCGACGCCGACGGCCACTGGCACGGACTCGACGTCGACTTCTGTCGCGCGGTGGCCGCCGCCACGCTCGGCGATGCCCGGCGCGTGCGCTTCGTCGCCACCTCGCCGAACGACCGTCTCGCACGCCTGCGCGACGGCGAGTTCGACCTGTTGGCGCGCAACACCACCTGGACCCTGACGCGCGATACCGAGCCCGGCATCACCTTCGTCGGCATCCTTTATCACGACGGTCAGGGCTTCATGGTCCATGACGACAGCCCCGTCCACAGCGCCCTCGAACTCGACGATCAGTCGATCTGCGTGATTGCCGGGGGCACGGGGCCGGGCAATATCAGGGGCTATCTCGCGCGCCACCGGATGCGCGCGCGGCTCGTCATCAGCGCCGATAGCCGCAGCGCCACCCAGGCCTATCAGGATCACCAGTGCGAGGTCTTGAGCACCGACCAGTCGCAGCTGTTCGCGATACGCTCGATGCTGCCACAGGGCAACAGCGGGCATCGCATTCTCCCCGAGGTGATCTCCAAGGAGCCGCTCTCGCCGGCGGTACGCGACGACGATCGACGCTGGTTCGACATCGTGCGCTGGACGCTGTTCGTGCTGATCGATGCCGAGGAGCAAGGCATCGACAGCCACAGCCTCACCACGCCCACGACAGAGCTGCCCCCGACCATGCCGTCACCGGAAGACGATGCCCGGATCGGCGCCCGACTCAGTCTGACACCGGGCTGGCGCCAGCGCATCATCGTCCAGGTCGGCAACTATGCCGAGCTGTTCGAGCGTAACCTTGGCGCTCACTCGCCGCTCGGGATCAGGCGCGGCCTCAACGCGCTCTGGCGCGACGGCGGCATCCTCTACGCGCCGCCGAGCCGCTGACGAGGCCACCATCCCCCGGACCATCCAACAGCGAGAGCACCCATGCCCCTGATCAAGCCCTTCACCGGCCTGCGTCCGGCACCCGATCGTGCCGAGGCCGTCATCGCCCCGCCCTATGACGTCATCAACGTCGCAGAGGCACGCGAGCTGGTACGCGAGCGCCCCTGGAGCTTCCTGCACATCTCGCGTGCCGAGGTCGACCTGCCGGAGGGCACCGATCCCCATGACCCGAGCGTCTATGCCCAGGCTCGCGCCAACCTCGAGCACATGCTCGCGGCCGGGGTGCTGCGACGCGACCCGACCCCAAGCTACTACGTCTACCGGCTGACCATGGACGGACACCGCCAGACCGGACTGGTCGCCGCCGCCTCGGTGGCGGCCTATGACGACGGTCGGATCAAGCGCCACGAGTTCACCCGCCCGGCCAAGGAGGACGACCGGGTGCGCCAGATCGAGGCGCTCGACGCCCAGACCGGTCCGGTGTTCCTCGCCTACCGCGCCCAGGCCGCGGTCGACGGCCTGCTCGCCGCGACCACCGAGCAGCCACCCGAGGTCGACGTCACCGCCGCCGACGGCGTGCGCCACGAGCTGTGGCGGCTCGGCGAACCAGCGCAGGTGGCCGCAATCGACGCCGCCTTCGCCGCGATCGACGTGCTCTACGTCGCCGACGGCCATCACCGCTCGGCGGCCGCCTCGCGGGTGGCCGCAGCCCGCCGCGAGGCCGGCACCGCGCCGGGCGGCGCGCACGAGTCCTTCCTCGCGGTGATCTTCCCCCACGATCAGCTGCGCATCCTCGACTACAATCGGGTGGTGCGCGATCTCAACGGCCACAGCCCGGAGACGCTGCTCGCGGCCATCGCCGAGCGCTTCGCCGTCGACCCGGCGGACACCCCGATCGCGCCCGCACGCCCCGGCGAGTTCGGGCTCTATCTCGCCGGACACTGGTATCGGCTGAGACTCGACCCCGGGCTGATCCCTGCCGACGACCCGGTCGCCAGCCTCGATGTCAGCCTGCTCCAGCAACACCTGATCGAGCCACTGCTCGGCATCGACGACCCGCGCCGCGATCCGCGCATCGACTTCGTCGGCGGCATCCGCGGACTCGACGGGCTGCAGCAACGCGTCGACAGCGGCGAGATGGCGCTCGCGCTCGCCCTTCACCCCACTCCCATGGCATCGCTGCTCGCCGTCGCCGACGCCGGCGCGGTGATGCCGCCCAAGTCCACCTGGTTCGAACCCAAGCTCGCCGACGGACTGGTGAGCCACGTCCTGGACTGACACTGCAAGACGACGGAAGACGACAACCGAAGACGATGGTCAGACCCACCTACAACCTGCCCGCCGACCGCGGCGACGACGAACACGCGATCCGCCACTGGCTCGAGAGCCTCGAGGGGCGCTATCAGCCCGCCGGCCTCGAGGCCGTCGCCGGCGCCTGCGCGATGCTCACCCGCATCCACGGCGATCAGCGCATCGAGACCGGCGAGACCCGGGTGCGTCACCTGCTCTCCACCGCCGACATCCTGGTCGGCCTGGAGATGGACGACGAGACCCTGGTGGCGGCGCTGCTCAACGGCAGCCTGGAGGCGCAGGCCACCAGCCTCGCCGACATCGAGCAACGCTTCGGCGCCAATGTCGCGCGCATGGTCGACGACCTGTCGCGGATCGGGCAGCTGGCCAATGTCGATGCCATCATCGCCGCCAAGGACCAGTCGCAGCACGAGGAGAACCTGCGCCGCCTGCTGCTCGGCATCGCCGAGGACGTGCGCGTGGTGCTGGTGGTGCTCGCCGAGCGGGTGCATCTGATGCGCGCGATCAAGGACCTCGAAATCCGCCGTCGCACCCGCATTGCGCGCGACACCGAGCGCGTCTATGCACCGCTGGCCAACCGCCTCGGGGTGTGGCAGCTCAAGTGGGAGCTCGAGGACCTCAGCCTGCGCTATCTCCAGCCCGAGGAGTACAAGCGCATCGCCCGGCTGCTGGCCGAGCGGCGCGAGGAGCGCGAGCACTACATCGCCTCGGTGATGGAGGTCCTCAGCGAGAAGTTCGCCAACAGTGGCATCAGCGCCGAGATCACCGGCCGACCCAAGCACATCTACAGCATCTGGAAGAAGATGCGCCGCAAGGGCGTCGACATCGAGGAGATCTTCGACCTGCGCGCGGTGCGCATCATGGTCGAGACCGTCGCCGACTGCTATGCCGCGCTCGGTATCGTCCACGGGCTCTGGCGCCACATCCCCAAGGAGTTCGACGACTACATCGCCACCCCCAAGGGCAACATGTATCAGTCGTTGCACACCGCGGTGATCGGCCCCGGCGACAAGTCGCTGGAGGTGCAGATCCGCACCTATGAGATGCATCGCCACGCCGAGTTCGGCGTCGCCGCGCACTGGGCCTACAAGGAGGCCAAGGGCCACGACGCGGCCTTCCAGCGTCGCCTGGTATGGATGCGCAACTGGCTCGAACTCAAGGGCGAGCTGGAGGACCCCGGCGAGGTGCTCGAACGCTTCCGCCAGGAGTTCGAGCCGGTGCACATCTATGTGCTCACCCCGCACGCCAAGGTCATCGAGCTGCCCAAGGGAGCGACCCCGCTCGACTTCGCCTACGCCATCCACTCCGAGGTCGGCAACCGTTGCCGGGGGGCGCGCGTCAACGGTCGCATCGTGCCGCTGCACCAGCGGCTCGAGAGCGGCGACACCGTCGAGATCCTCACCCAGAAGAACGCCACCCCCAGCCGCGACTGGCTCAGCCCCCACCACGGCTACCTGACCACGGCGCGCGCGCGCAACCGGGTGCGCCAGTGGTTCAAGCAACAGGACCTGGAGCAGCACGCCCACGAGGGCCGGGGCCTGCTCGAGCGCGAGATCGCCCGTCTGGGGATCGTCGAGAAGCCCCAGCTCGAGGCGCTCGCCGAGCGCTTCAACTTCAAGCGCGGCGAGGATCTGCTGGCCGCCATCGGGCGCGGCGACGTGCCGGTCGGCCAGGTCGCGCGCCAGGTCGGCGAGCCACGCGCCGAGCACAGCAAGGAGTCCGAACACAAGCCGCGTCATCACCCCCAGCGCCAGCGCAGCGAGCCGAGCAGCGCGGTGGTGGTCGAGGGCGTCGATGACCTGATGACGCAGATGGCGCAGTGCTGCAAACCGGTCCCGCACGACCCGATCATCGGTTTCGTCACCCGCGGTCGCGGCGTCACCATCCACCGGCGCGACTGCAGCAACGTCCGCCATCTGCCCCCGGACGAGGCCGAACGGCTGATCTCGGTGCGCTGGGCCGATGCCCCGGTCGAGGCCAGCTACCCGGTCGATCTGCTGGTGATCGCCGCCGATCGCAAGGGGCTGTTGCGCGACGTCTCCTCGGTGTTCGTCGACGACGACCTCGACGTGCTCGGTGTCGAGACCCACTCCGAGCGCACCACCGACACCGCCTCGATGCGCTTCACCATCGAGGTCCGCGACCAGGAGCAGCTCGGCCGGGTGCTGGTCAGGCTGCGCCAGCTCCCCGATGTGCTCGAGGTGCGTCGTGCCGACTGAACCGGTGCGGCTGCACGCGCTGCTCGCCGGTTTCGCCCTCGCCGGCGATCCCGACCGCGCCGCGATCACCCCGCTCGGCGGCGGTCTGATCAACGACAGCTTCGCGGTGCGGCTCGATGAGCGGCGTTACGTGCTGCAACGGATCAATGCCCGGGTCTTTCCCGACCCGGCGCGGGTGATCGCCAACCAGGCCGCGCTCGCCGCGGTCTGGGACGCCCCCGGGCTCGACATCCCGGCCCCCCTGCCAACTCGTGACGGCGGCTTCGCCCTCCACGACGACAGCGGCGCGTGCTGGCGACTGACCCGCTTCATCGCCCCCAGCCGCAGTCTTGCCCGACTCGATCATCCCGCCCAGGCCAGGGCGGTGGGCGAGGCGCTCGGGCGCTTCCATCGCACCCTCGCCCGGCACGCCCCACTGCCGCTGCAGACCGCCCTGCCCGGCTTCCACGACACCCCGGCCTACCTCGCCGGGTTACGACGACTCGACACCCCGACGGCGCGGCGCGATCCGACGCTCGCCGAGTCGCTCGACTTCGTCGCGCAGCGCGCCCCGCTCGCCGCGACGCTCGCCACCGCCCGCGCCGAGGGGCGGATCGGCGAGCACGTCGTCCACGGCGACCCCAAGCTCGACAACCTGCTGTTCTCGACCGATGCGACCCGGGTGGTGGCGCTGATCGACCTCGATACCGTCCAGCCCGGGCTGATCCACCACGACCTCGGCGACTGTCTGCGCTCGTGCTGCAACCGCGCCGGTGAGGGCGGCGCGAGCGCCCGCTTCGACCTCGCCCTCGCCGCCGCCATCCTCGGCGGCTATGCCGCCGCGACCGACGGACTGCTCGATGCCGAGGAGCGCGCACTGATCCCGCAGGCGCTCCGGCTGGTCCCCTTCGAGCTGGGGATACGCTTCCTCACCGACCACCTCCAGGGCGACCGCTACTTCCGCGTGCGCCGTCATGGCGACAACCTGCGCAAGGCGCGCGTCCAGTTCGCCCTGGTCGCCGACCTCGAGCGCCAGACCGACGAGATCGAGACACTGGTCGAACACTGCTTCGCCGAGGCGACCAGCGTCGCTTGAATCGCCCTCGCGACCGGCTAACCTGAGAGCATCCACCCAAGCCCTCCAGTCATGCGCGAGACGCACCGCCCGCCGTCATCCGGAGACACGACGAACGCGCGGTGTGCTCCCTCGCCAGGCGATCATCATGCCTCGTCGCCCAGGCCACAGCAGCGAACCAGACAGCACCAACCACGGCCCTGCCGCCACGGACAGCAGCAACAGTCTCGAGGCGCAGTGCATGCAGCCGGCCGGCGCCTGGCTGAGGCTCTCGGTCGACGCCGACGGACGCTGGACGCTCTGCCGGCTCTCGCCACCGGACACCAGCGCCCCGAGCCGGGATGGCGACGCGCGCTGGATCGAGGCGGTCATCACCGAGGATCGCGCCGCCCTGCTGCAGCGGCTCGACGGAGCGGGCGGTGGGCGCCAGCCCTGGCAGCAGGATTGTCGTATCCGCGACAGCGCCGGCGCGCTGCGCTGGATCCGGCTCAACGCCCACCCCGGCGCCAACGGCGAGGACTGGGATCTCATCATCACCGAGATCACCGACCTCAAGACCCGCGAGCAACGCCTCCGGTTGAGCGAGACCCGTTATCGCGCCATCGTCGGATTACAGAGCGACCTGGTCTGTCGCTTCCTCCCGGACAACACCATCACCTTCGCCAACGAGGCCTACTGCACCTTCTTCGGATACAGTCGTGCCGAGTTGATCGGCAGAAGCTTCATGACCCTGGTGCCGCAGGAGGAACACGCCCTCGTCGACTCGATGATGAGCCGCTGCAACGCCGACAATCCGGCGATGATCAGCGAGCACTGGGTGGTGCGCGCCGACGGCGAGCGGCGCTGGGTGCAGTGGGTCGACCAGGCCATCTTCGACGCCGGCGGACAGCTGATCGAGATCCAGTCGGTCGGGCGCGACACCACCGAACAGCGCCGCCTCGAGCAGCGCGAGCGGCTGCGCAACCGGGTGCTCGAGCAACTCGTCGCCGGCGCCCCGCTGAGGGCGGTGCTCGAGGTCATCGTCGAGGGCTTCGAACAGGAGAGTTCCGGGCGCTGCAGCATCCTCGAACTCGACCGTGACAGCAAACGTCTCTATACCGCCGCGGCACCGAGCCTGCCACCCGATTACAACCGGGCGATCGACGGGCTCGCGATCGGCCCAGGCATCGGCTCCTGCGGCAGCGCCGCGGCGACCGGCGAGCGGGTAGTGGTCGAGGACATCGCCACCCACCCCTACTGGCGGCCATTTCGTGCGCTGGCGCGACAGGCGGGGGTCGCCGCCTGCTGGTCGGAGCCGATCCGCGCCTCGGACGGACATATCCTCGGCACCTTCGCCATCTATCACGACCACCCTCAGGGGCCCGACAGAGAGGATCTGGAACGCATCGAGCTGGCCACCAATCTCGCCAGCATCGCCATCGAGCGCACCCGCGCCAGCGAGGCGCTACGCATCAGCGAGGAGCGTCTGTCACTGGTGCTGCGCGGTACCGAGGACGGCTGGTGGGACTGGGATCTGAGCAGCGACCGGGTGTCCTACTCGACGCGTTGGTGGGAGATGCTCGGCTATGACGAGGGGGCGCTGGAGACCAACCGCTATCTGTGGCAGCTGCTGATCCACCCCGAGGACCAGGCACGGGTCCAGCAGGTCTTCGATCAGGCCTTCAACGGCACCACCAACGCCTACTCGGTCGAGTTCAGACTGCTGCACCGCGACGGTCACTATGTCCCCGTGCTCTCGCGCGGTTTCATCCAGCGCGATGCCGACGAACACCCGATCCGGGTCGCCGGCGCCAATACCGACCTGACCGAGCGCAAGCGTCTCGAGCAACGACTGCGCGAACTCGCCGAGACCGACGACCTCACCGGCCTGCCCAACCGTCGGCGTTTCTTCGCCGAACTGCAGCGCGAACTCGATCGTATCCGCCGTCACGAAACCCCGGCGGCGGTCCTGATGCTCGATCTCGATCACTTCAAGCGGATCAATGACCACCACGGACACGGCGGCGGCGATGCGGTGCTGCGCGCCTTCACCGAGGTGCTGCGCGCCGAGCTGCGCAGCACCGACTGCGCGGGGCGGCTCGGCGGCGAGGAATTCGCCGTGCTGGTGCCGGGCAGTGATCTCACCGCGGCCTGTCATTTCGCCGAGCGGCTCAGACGTCACGTCGCCGCACTGCGGGTGGAGCACAAGGAGGCGCTCATCACCGTGCGGGTGAGCATCGGCTGCACCCAGATCCGCCACGACGACGACGGCCCCGACGGTATCCTCGCGCGCGCCGACGAGGCGCTCTACCGCGCCAAGCGCAACGGGCGCGATCGCGTCGAGCGCGCCTGAGTCAGAGCCGCCGATAGCTGCTGATATAGGGGTTCTCGCGCCCCTGGATGCGCGCGATCCGGCGCGAGCGCTCGCGCTCCCAGGCATCCGGCGGGTCGGCGTTGTTCCAGGCGGTGTAGAGCTGCTCGTCCTGACGACTCAACCGCAACCCGTAGGTATCGCGCATGTAGAACATGGTACGCGCGATGTCGCCGCGCACCCGCGTCGGCGGCTCCACCCGGCGATGCTCGGCGTCGATACGGATCTCGCAGGTGCCGTAACGCTCCCCGCCACTGACCATCCCCCAGTTGAAGTCCGAACGCTCGCCGTTGATCTGCCCCACCGCCGGGTAGAGGTTGTAGAGATCATTGTGCGCGGCCTCGAACACCGGATCGACGCGCTCGCAGCAGGCCCGCCCGGAGAGCTGGCGGCCACTGCTGGTACGACACTCGGCGAAGCGCTCGGGCTCGCGCCAGCACTGGCGGAAGTTGCCGAACTGCGCGGCCGGGAAGACGTGCTCGGCCTCGACCCGGCGCGCCCGGCGACTGCCGGCCAGGGCATCGAGCCCGCAACTGCCGAGCTCGACCTGGGCCTCGGTGTCATAGCGACAGCCGCAGTAGAAGGTCTCGCGATGATCGGCATAGATGTCCTCGTAGAGCCAGCGCTTGGCGGTCGAGAAGCTGCCGGCGACCCGCGGCAGGCTGTCGAGCGCCGGCGGCGCGGGCACCGCCGCCGACTCCGGCCACCAGGCCGGCGGCTCTACCGGCAGACGGTCGACGAGGGCGAGCAGCTGATCGGCGGTCGAGCCGGCGACCACCGCCACCAGCCCACCGGCCCAGCTGCCGGCGTCGGCGACCAGGCCGACGGCGAGCTCGCGGATGTCGACGGTGATCGCCACCGCCTCGCGGGCATGTTCGGGCAACCGCTCGACCCAGGACTGGGGCAGCAGCGAGACGGCGAACACCAGAGCCGTGGCGAGCAGCAGCGTCCGCGCACGGCCACTGAGGCGTCTGAACCGGGCGAGGATCGAGGACCAAGGCGTGGATGAGCGGGTACGGGAGCGGGACCTGGATACGCGACGACGGGACATGGTACAGCACGACAAGAATGGGTACGGAACTGTAACAGATCCGCGCAACCCAAGGGCAAGAGCACCCCGGGCGTTGCCATTCGCGCCCGGCGTCGCCATCTGAGGCCAACCAACACAAACGGGGTTCGCCCCCCACTGCGCTCAAGGAGATCAACGATGGAAGGCAGCTCGCTCGCCGCGCTCGAACTGACACTGTTCCTCGGTCTGGTCGGCTGGCTGGTCTATACCCAGTACCGCAGCCGCAACCGCGACGACCGCAACGACGACGACAAACAGGGCTGAGTGTCGCCGCGCGGACCCGCCCCGGGTCGCGCGCACCGCGACTGAGCCTGATCAACCCCGCAACCGGCCCATCGCGTTATCTTCTGGACTCGGATGCCAACCACGGGCCGCACGATGACCGCCTCCATCGGAAACCGCCATTTCGTGCTGCGCCGGCTGCACTCGCTGCTGGGGCTGCTCCCGGTGGGCGCCTTCCTGATCTTCCATCTGTGGGAGAACTCGCAGTCGCGCTTCGGCGCCGAGCACTACAACCGCGAGGTGTTCGAGGCGCTCCAGGGGTTGAACTATCTGGTGCCGATCGAACTCCTGGTGATCGCGCTGCCGCTGCTGCTGCACGCGGTGATCGGGCTGGCGATCACCCGCGAGATGCGCGCCGAGCCCATCCGCTACCGCTATGCACGCAACTGGGCCTATTGGCTGCAGCGTCTCTCCGGGGTGGTGATCCTCCTCTTCCTCCTCCTCCATGTCGGCATGACCCGCATCCAGGGGCTGTGGACGCCGGCGATCCGCGACGATCTCTACGGCCACATGCAGACCCTGCTCTCCAACCCCGGGTTCTTCGCCCTCTATCTCGTCGGGCTGCTCGCCTCGGTGTTCCACCTCGCCAACGGCCTGTCGACCATGGCCATCGTCTGGGGACTGACCACCTCGGCGGCGGCGCAACGGCGCTTCGCCTGGGCCTGCGCCGGGTTCGGGGTGCTGCTCGCCGCGCTCGGGGTGCACGGCATGCTGGGGTTCCTGTCATGAGCGCACCGGGAGCGATCGTCGTCGGCGGCGGGCTCGGCGGGCTGTGGGCGAGCCTGCGTCTGGCCGAGGCCGGGTTCCCGGTACGGCTGTTCTCGCTGTTCGAGGTCAAGCGCAGCCACTCGGTGTGCGCCCAGGGCGGGATCAACGCGGTGCTCGACACCAAGGGCGAGCGCGACTCGATCGAGCAGCACATCCTCGACACCATCAAGGGCGGCGAGTACCTCGCCAATCAGCCGCCGATCAAGAGTCTGTGCGAGCAGGCCCCAGGGCTGATCGGCACCTTCGCGCGCATGGGCGTGACCTTTTCGCGCACCCCCGAGGGCGGGCTCGACCTGCGTCTGTTCGGCGGCGTCAAGCATCGGCGTACCTGCTTCGCCGGCGCCAGTACCGGCCAGCAACTGCTCTACGGCGTCGACCAGCAGGTGCGCCGGCTCGAGAGTCTGGGACGGGTGGAGAAGTTCGAGTGGTGGGAGTTCCTGTCACTGCTCATCGACGCCGACGGGCGCTGTCGCGGCATCCTCGCGATGGACCTGCGCAGCCTCGAGGTGCGCGCCTTCCCCGCCGAGACCGTGGTGCTCGCCAGCGGCGGCTTCGGCCAGCTCTACGCGCCCAAGACCACCACCTCGACCAACTCCACCGGCGCCGCCGCCAGCCGCGTCTATCAGCAGGGCGCCTGGTTCGCCAACGGCGAGTTCTTCCAGTTCCACCCGACGGCGATGCTCGGGCACGACAAGACCCGGCTGATGAGCGAGGCGGCCCGCGGCGAGGGCGGTCGGGTGTGGGTGCCGCGTACCCCGGGCGACCGCCGTGACCCGACCCGCATCCCCGAGCGCGAACGCTTCTACTTCCTCGAGGAGTTCTTCCCCGCCTACGGCAACACCGTGGCGCGCGACGAGGCCTCGCGCGCGATCTGGCGCGTCACCCGCGAACTCGGGCTGGGCATCGGCGGCGGCGACCGGGTCTATCTCGACCTCACCCATCTCGATCGGCGCTTCGTCGCCACCCGCCTCGGCGCCATCCTCGAGATCTATCGCAAGTTCGCCGGCAGCGACCCGCTCGACACCCCGATGGAGATCTTCCCCGCCGCCCACTACGGTATGGGCGGGCTGTGGGTCGACTTCGAGCGCGATGCCGACGGCGGCATGCGCCCGGGCAGCGCACGCAACCATGCCACCAATATCCCCGGGCTCTATGCCTGCGGCGAGTGCGACTACGCCTATCACGGCGCCAACCGACTCGGCGCCAACTCGCTGCTCTCGGCGAGCTTCTCCGGGCGGGTCGCGGGCGAGGCGGCGGCCAACTATCTGCGTGGGCTCGACCCGGCGCGACCGGCGCTGGCCGAGACGGTGATCGAAGCCGAGCGGCGCCGCCAGGAGACGATCAACCAGCGCCTGCTGGGCGCCGACGGCGAGGAAAACCCCTACACCCTGCACCAGGCGCTGGGGGCGTTGATGACCGAGCGCGTCGGGGTGGTGCGCGACAACGCCGGGCTGGAGCAGGCCCTCGACGAACTCGACCGGCTCGAGGCGCGACTGGCGCGGATCGGTCTCGGCGAGGCCAACCGCTGGGCCAACCAGACCCTGATCTTCACCCGCCAGCTCGCCGACATGATCGTGCTCGCCAAGGCGGTGACGGCCAGCGCCCTGGCCCGCGACGAGTGTCGCGGCGCCCATCACAAACCGGATTTCGAACTCCCCATCCCCGAGGGCAGCTTCCCGGGCGACCCCGAGTTCGAGGACTATCGCGCCCGCTGGCGCGAGAACAACACGCGCTGGCTCAAGACGACCCTGGCCGAGTACGCCGCGCCGCGCCCGCGCATCCACTACCAGGCGGTCGACCTCAGCGTCTGCCCGCCGAGCGAGCCGCGCGACTACCGCTGAGAGTGAGAGTCCCCGTCATGCGCGAAACACCCTCCACCATCGAGCTGCGTATCCGTCGTCAGGACGGCCCCGACACGCCGCCCTATTGGGAGACCTTCGTGCTGCCCCACGCGCCCGATCACAACGTGGTCTCGGTGCTGATGGCACTGCGCGAGCACCCGCTCACCCACGACGGGCGGCGGGTCGATCCGGTGTGCTGGGATCACAACTGCATGGAGGAGGTGTGCGGCTCCTGCGCGATGCTGATCAACGGGGTTCCGCGTCCGGCCTGCTCGGCGCTGATCGACCAGCTCGAACAGCCGATCGCGCTCGAACCGTTGCCCAAGTTCCCGGTGGTACGCGACCTGCTCGTCGATCGCAGCGCCATCGACGCCGGGCTACGCAAGGTCCACGCCTGGATCGAGATCGACGGCGCCTGGGACACCCACGAACCGCCGCCGCGCATCGCCCCGCAACAATGGGCCGCCGACTATCTCTACAGCCGCTGCATGAGTTGCGGCTGCTGCATGGCCGCCTGTCCGCAGTTCGGCGCCGGCGCGGACTTCGTCGGCCCGGCGCCGCTGGCGCAGGTGCGACTGATGAACGCCCATCCCACCGGGCGTCATGACAAGACCGAGCGGCTGCACGCGATCATGGCCGAGGGCGGGCTGAGCGACTGCGGCAACGCCCAAAACTGCGTACGGGTCTGCCCCAAGGCGATCCCGCTGACCACCGCGATCGGCGAACTCGGGCGTCAGACCACGATCCAGGCGCTCAAGGACCTGTTCGGGTCGTCCTGACCCGGTCCGGCATCCGTGCCGCGCGCTCACCCCAGCTGGAGATTCCGCGACGGCCTGGGGGCGACCGGGTCGTCACCGCCGCAGAGTTGAAAATAGGCGCGGGCGAACTCGCGATCGGCGCCGAGGATGTGCGCCAGCAACCACTCACGCACCGTCTCCTGGATCGCAGGCGTGAACACCTCCACCCCCTCGGCGCGCCACTCGCGCAGCAACGCGGTGTATTCGGCCATCATCAGGGCGTGCTCGCGCTGGTGCTCGGGCAGCTCATCGAAGCCGATCGCCCGCATGAACCGCTCCTCGTGCTGGAAGTGGGCGCGCGCCTGCTCGCCGAGCTCGGCGAGCGCCTCGATCAGGGCATGGGCCTCGCCGCTGCGTGTCGGCGTGGCCTCGGGACAGAACCTCAGGCAGAGGTCGGCGAGGCGCTCGATCAGCGCACGATGCTCCTGATCGATGACGTCGATGTTCAACGACCACTCCTCTCGCCACCTGGGTAGCTTGGACATAAGGGCCTCTCGTCATGATTGCGGACGCACCGCCGGCGCCCGAGCGGCACTGTGCGATCGCCATACCCTTGACCCGATGCGCGCCGACGACGGCGCACAGCCCCACAAACTGGACAACGAGACGATTCGAACGGGTCCCTTTGCGAGACTCTTGATTGGCGTGACGGGTCTGGCGTGGCACCAACCTCATGCACCGGGGAAGGGCAGCACGGGACAGCGGGTCGCGTGACCTCTGCCGGTCCCCCCGGCCAGGAGCAGCTTTCCCAGCTCCGCGATCAGACGGTGCTGGGTCTGCGCCATGTCCCTGCAATAATAGATAATTTCATAGCCAACGGGGTCGGTGAGCGAGCATCGGCCGGCCAGCGGCCGCCAGGCGACCCGGATGGGACGACCACCAGTCCCGCCACCCTCGTCGTAGCGGCTCTGGACGTCGACGAAGGCGATCTCGGCACGCTCGATCAGGACGAGATATTGCATGGAGCGGATCGGCAGCAGCACCCGATCCATACCGCTGTGCATGCGGCGCAGCTGCAGGGCGTTGTGCAGCGGCGCGGGCAGGGTCGTCGATTCACGCGCGATCACGGTCCCGGGCCGATAAAAGACGAAACCAGGCCCGGAACTGTCCATGTCTCAATCCTCCTCGAGCTGGTCCGGGTCCCAGCCGGCGGCACGCGCCCGGCTCACCGCGACCTCGTAGATCCGGGCATGACGCTCGCGCAGCTCCGCGGGCAGGTTGGAGACCAGATGCCCATAAGGCGCCCAGGCCGCGCTGACCTTGTCATAGAGGTCATCGATCCCCTGAACCGTCCAGCCCTCGCAGGTCTCCTCCTCGGGGATCAGGCCGAACACCCAGGCGTCGCGGATGATGTTGGCCGTCGGCGTCATCCCGCCCTGGAGTTCATTGTGGATACCGGCATAGCGTTTGACAGACATGGCGTGATCCCTTGCTGGATTGAGAATCGGTGGTCAGCGACGATTGAACCGCAAAGGGGCGCCAGTCGCCAGCGGCCAGCGGCCAGCGGCCAGCGGCCAGCGGCCAGCGGCCAGCGGCCAGGAGATTGAGCCGCAAAGACCCGAAGGACGCGAAGAAAGCGACCAACCTCCAGCAAACAGCCTCCGGTGTCGGTGTGCGGTCAACCGCGACGCGACGAGACAACCCTGCCCGCCTCGCTGGAGGCTGGCAGCTGGAAGCCTTTCTTCATCTTCGCGCTCTTGGCGCCTTGCGGCTCAATGAAGATGGAACCGCAAAGAGACAAAGGACGCGAAGAAAGCGACCAACCTCCAGCAAACAGCCTCCGGTGTCGGCGTACGGTCAACCGCGACGCGACGAGACAACCCTGCCCCCTTCGCTAGAGGCTGGCAGCTGGAAGCCTTTCTTCATCTTCGCGCTCTTGGCGCCTTGCGGCTCAATGAAGATGGAACCGCAAAGAGACAAAGGACGCGAAGAAAGCGACCAGCCTCCAGCAAACAGCCTCCGGTGTCGGTGTGCGGTCAACCGCGACGCGACGAGACAACCCTGCCCCCTCGCTGGAGGCTGGCAGCTGGAAGCCTTTCTTCATCTTCGCGCTCTTGGCGCCTTGCGGCTCAATGAAGATGGAACCGCAAAGAGACAAAGGACGCGAAGAAAGCGACCAGCCTCCAGCAAACAGCCCCCGGTGTCGGTGTGCGGTCAACCGCGACGCAACGAGACAACCCAGCCCCCTCGCTGGAGGCTGGCAGCTGGCGACTGAAGGCTAGGCGCTGATCGCCAATCCCACGATGGGCACGCTGCGCTTTGCCCATCCTACGTCGATGACGCCTGATGTTCGCGGCGACGGTGAGGAAAAACGCCCGCTGGCGGCTGGCGGCTGGCGGCTGGCGGCTGGCGGCTGGCGGCTGAAGGCTGGAAGCCTTTCCTCATCTTCGCGCGCTTGACGGCTCAATCGGCTGAGCGCTGTCAGGTGCCGAGCCGCCAGCCTTCGCCCCTGATGCCATCGCCATGGAGTCGAGCTAGAATTGAGGGCTTTTCCCGCGCGCCCGTTCACCAGCGGCGCGCCCGTCCGTTCCCGAGGAATCCCCAAGCGTGTCCGCAACTCTCATCGACCTGATCCGCCACGGCGAGCCCGTGGGCGGACGGCGCTACCGTGGCTGTGGCGTCGACGACCCCCTGTCCGAGACCGGCTGGCAGCAGATGCGCCACGCCGTCGGCGACGCCGCGCCCTGGACGCGGGTCCTGAGCTCGCCGCTGCAACGTTGTCAGGCCTTCGCCCGCGAACTCGCCGAGCATCATCGCCTGCCGCTGGAGATCGTCCCCGAGTTTGCCGAGGTCGGCATGGGTGCATGGGAAGGACGCGCCCATCACGAGATCGCCGTCAGCGAGCCCGAGCGTCATCGCGCCTACCGCAACGACCCGGTCGGCTGCCGCCCAGAAGGCGCCGAACCCCTGGAGGCCTTCCTCGACCGGGTCGTCAGCGCCTATCGCGCCCGGCTCGAACGCCACCCCGGCGAGCACCTGCTGATCGTCTGCCATTCGGGGACCACCCGCGCCATCCTCGGCGAGGTACTCGGACTCGGTCCGCACGACTGGTATCGCACCAAGACCGACTACGCCGGGATCACCCGTATCCGCCACGGCGCCAACGGCCCGGTGCTCGAATGCATGAACCGCCCCACCCTGCCCTGAGTCGCCAGCCGCCAGCCGCCAGCCGCCAGCCGCCAGCCAGCGAGGATAGGCGTCGCGCTTCATCTTGCGCGAGCAGGATCGAGGGAGCACTCCCACTGGAAGCTGGCGGCTGAAGGCTGACATCCCTTCCTAGACCATCTCCTGCGGGTCGACGTCGAGCGACCAGCGCACCCCCTTGATGCGACGCAGGGCACGCAGCGTCGGGGTCCAGTGGGCGAGGAAGTGTTGCAGCGCCGGACGCTGCGCGCACTGGACCAGCAGCTGGGCGCGATGGCGTCCGGCGCGACGCGACAATGGCGCCGGCACCGGACCGAGCAGCTCCACCTCGGACGAGCACAAGGGCTCGGCGTGTGCGCGCGCCGCGGCGAGGAAGGCGAGCGCGGCCTCCTGCTCCGGGGCCTCGGCGCGCAACAGCGCCAGATAGGTGAAGGGCGGCAACTGCGCCGCCTCGCGTTCGGCGAGCGCGGCGCGGGCGAAGCCGCCATAGCCCTCGCGCAGCAGCGACTGCAGCAGCGGGTGCTCGGGGTGGCGGGTCTGCAGCACCACCTCGCCGGCGCGCTCGGCCCGCCCGGCGCGACCGGCGACCTGGACGATCAGCTGGGCGGTGCGCTCCGGGGCACGAAAATCGCTGGCATAGAGGGCGTGATCGAGATCGATCACCCCGGCTAGGGTCACCCCGGGGAAGTCGTGCCCCTTGGCCAGCATCTGGGTGCCGAGCAGGATCTGCACCTCGCCGCGATGCACCGCGGCGAGCAACCGCGTCAGCTCGCCCTTGCGTCTGGTGCTGTCGCGGTCGATGCGCGCGATCCGCACACCGGGGAAGAGCTCGGTCAGCCCCTCCTCGAGCCGCTCGGTGCCGCGCCCGAGCATGCGCAGATCCGGCCCCCCGCACTGCGGACAGTCGCGCGGTACCGATTCGATCCGACCACAGTGATGACACCACAGCCGCCGCTCGCCCAGATGCAGGGTCATGCGCGCGTCGCAATCCGGGCAGACGCCGACCCAACCACAGCTGTGACAGGTCAGCACCGGGGCATAACCGCGGCGGTTGAGCAGCAGCAACACCTGACCGCCCGTCGCCAGGGCTGCGTGCATGCGCTCGCGCAGCACCGGCGAGAGCCCGGCGCGCAAGGGCTGGTTGCGGATGTCGAGCAGGTTGATGGTGGGCGGTCGCGCACCGCCGGCGCGGCGCGGCAGCGCCAGACGATGGTAGCGACCGGCGGTGACGTTGTGCAGGGTCTCGAGCGCCGGCGTGGCGGTGCCGAGCACCACCGGACAGCCGACGAGCTGGGCGCGGCGCACCGCCAGGTCGCGCGCCGAGTAGCGAAACCCCTCCTGCTGCTTGAGCGAGGGGTCGTGCTCCTCGTCGACCACGATCAGCGCCAGCCGCGGCAGCGGCACGAACACCGCCGAACGGGTACCGAGCACCACCGGCGCATCACCGCTGGCCGCCTGGTGCCAGGCGCGCTCGCGCTCGCCGGCGGCGAGCGCCGAGTGCAACACCGCCAGGGGCCCCGGCAGACGCGTACGGAAGCGCTCGCGCAGCTGCGGCGTGAGTCCGATCTCGGGGACCATCACCAACGCCTGGCCTCCGGCTGCCACCACCTCGGCGATGGCGCGGATATAGACCTCGGTCTTGCCGCTGCCGGTGATGCCGTCGAGCAGGAAGGGGCGGAAGCCGCCGAGCGCCTCGCTCACCGCCGCCAGCGCCGCGGCCTGTTCGGGGTTGAGCTCGGGGGCCGCCAGCACCGCAGACGAGTCCGCCGACGCCACCGCACCCGGCTCCAGCCGACAGGACTCGACCAACCCCTTGGCGCGCAGTGCGCGCAGCGCGCTGGTGATGCCGCCGAGCTCCTCCTCCAGGTTGCGCTGCGCGAGGCCCTCGGGTGACTCGAGCAGACGCGCGAGCAGCGCCTGCTGACGCGGCGCCCGTGCCAGCTCGGCGGGTGTCAGGGCCGCACCAGCGGCAGTGAGACGGATACCGGCGACACCACTCGCGAGCAGCGGACCGGACTCACGCAACCGCGCCGGCAGCGCGGTGAACAGGGCATCGCCGAGCGGGTGACGATAATAACGGGCGGCCCAGCGGATCAGCGTCAGATCGGCTGGCGCGAACAGCGGTCGCGGGTCGAGCGCGCGCTCGACGGACTTGAGCCGACTCGGGTCACAGCCACACTCGGCGGCGTACTCGACCAGGATGCCGACCCGACGTGAACGACCGAAGGGCACCAGCACCCGGGTCCCCGGCTCGGGCTGCCCCATCGCGCCGGGCAGATAGTCGAACAGTTCGTCGAGCGGACCGGGCAACGCCACCCGTGCGATCCTCGCCTCGGTCACGACACGACCTCGTCGACCGACTCGTCACCCTCATCGATCCGCGTCGCTCCGCAGCCCCGGCACCTGTGGATAAGTCTGGGGACAGACGGCGACGAGCGCCTATCAAACAGCATCACCACGGTGACCCGAGGGTTTTGAACAGATTTTGACCATCAAAAAAACTGTCTTAAAAATCATTGAGTTAAAAATCATTCGTGAATTTTACCGGAAATGAACTCAACCATATCATCAAGACCGACACCAGCCCGCCGCTCTGTGAATGAAGTCTTCTCCCGACGGCGCTAGTGAGCCGCCGCGATGGGTCGGAGAGCATCCCATGACACACTCATTGAGCAACCTCGGTGGCGCCATTCATCCCCAGCACGACAGACGTTTCAATGAGTGCGCACAACGCTCGAGCGCGCCCGAATCATTCGTCCGCCGTGGATCAACGGATGCTTGGCGTCGGCAACCATTCGGTCATCCAGAGGTCATTGAAGATGACCGTCTGTCGGCTCGTCTTCTGGATCCAGCCGGCAATCCACCCAGGAAGAGGTAAAACCTTGCTTGCAGAAAGGATAACGGTCTGCGCGCAATGACTTGCGCAGGACGATCAAGTCTGTATCATGCAGGCAAATTCCGAGCCGCATTCCCGCTATGTTGTCATTGAATCAACAGGTACTGCGAACGGATCTGGCAGGCATGCCACTCGAGTGGATCGACTATCGCGTCGCCGCCCGGCTCTATTATCTCGGGCAGGTCGCCTATGCCTGCGGCCACACCCTGTTCCGGCTCTACGGCGGGGTCAATGCGCATACCCGGTTGCGCAGTCAATTGGTGATCCACTCGATCATCGCCACCTACGGCAATCATCAGGCGATGGTCAAGCAGAAGGACGACTATGTGCCGCCGCTCTCCAATCGCACCCTGTTCCAGCGCGACGACCACATCTGTCTCTACTGCGGCCAGCGCTTCTCGACACGCCATCTCTCGCGCGACCATGTGCGCCCGACCAGCAAGGGCGGCGAGGACCACTGGAACAACGTCGTCACCGCCTGCATGCGCTGCAACAACATCAAGGCCGGGCGCTCGCCCGAGGACGCCGGCATGGAGCTGCTGGCGGTGCCCTTCACCCCCAATCATGCCGAGTACATCTATCTGATGGGCCGTCACGTCCTCGCCGATCAGATGGAGTTCCTGCGCGCCCACTTCCCACGCACCAGCCCGCTGCACCGACGCATCCTCACGCGAGGGACGCAGTGAGCCTGAGCCTGGAGCAGGCGCTGGCCGCGCGCATCGGCGCGGCCAGCGGCCAGCCCTTCCACCCCGAGCGCCGGCGCACCCTGCACGGCGGCTGCATCAATCATGCGCTGGTGCTCGAATCCGGCGCACGCGGTTATTTCGTCAAGCTCAACAGCCCGGAGCGACTGACGATGTTCGAGGCCGAGGCCGAGGGGCTCGAGACCCTGGCCGGAGCCGCGGCGATCCGCGTGCCGCGACCGATCTGCTGCGGTCTGGCCGAGGGGCACAGCTTCCTGGCGATGGAGTACCTCGCGCTCGACGGTCGGCTCGACCCGGTGCGCGCCGCCCACGGGCTGGCGGCGCTGCACCGCACCAGCGCCGAGCGCCACGGCTGGCATCGCGACAACACCATCGGCTCGACCCCGCAGCACAACGCACCCTGCGCCGACTGGGCCGAGTTCTGGCGCGAGCGACGACTGCGCCCGCAACTCGAGCTGGCCGCCGCCCAGGGGCACGGCGGCGCCCTGCAGCGCGCCGGCGAGCGCCTGCTGCTCGGGGTCGACGCCCTGCTCGATCACGCACCGACACCCTCGCTGCTGCACGGCGACCTCTGGGGCGGCAACATCGGCGCCACCGCAGACGGCGCCCCGGTGATCTTCGACCCCGCCGTCTATCACGGCGATCGCGAGACCGACCTGGCGATGACCGAGCTGTTCGGCGGCTTCGGTCCGGCGTTCCACGCCGCCTACCGCGAGGCCTGGCCGCTGGCGCCGGGCTATGCGGTACGCAAGACCCTCTACAACCTCTATCACGTGCTCAACCACCTCAACCTGTTCGGCGGCGGTTATCGCCAGCAGGCCCAGGGGATGATCGAGCAGCTGCTCGCCGAGCTGGGCTGAACGGTCGACGCTTGCGCACACCCTCTGTCGTCGAGATGACGACTGTGTTAAAAGTGCGCCCAAGTCACCGCAGTCTGGCCTGGACCCCGGCTTGAACTATCAAGACGCCTTCCGTACCCCGCGCGAATTGCTGATCCTGCGTCACGCCAAGTCCGACTGGGACGCCGGCGCCGCCACCGACTTCGCCCGCCCCCTGGCCAAGCGCGGACGACGCGACGCGCCGCGGATCGGCGCCTGGCTCTATCGCGAGGGACTGGTCCCCGATCAGGTCCTCAGCTCGCCGGCCGAGCGCGCCCGCCAGACCGCGATCATGGTCTGCAAGCGGCTCGACTTCGACAAGCGTCGCATCCTCTGGCAACCGGGCCTCTACGAGGCCGACCTGCCCGCCCTGCTCGAGATCCTCGCACAGTGTCCGCAAGCGGCCGCTACGGTGCTGCTGGTCGGCCACAACCCCGGCCTCGAGCAGCTGCTCCAGTATCTCGCCGGAGATGATCTCGAGCCGCCGGAACACGGCAAGCTGCTGCCCACCGCGGCACTCGTCCGGCTGGAGATGCCGGCGGATTGGACGCGGCTCGAACCCGGCTGCGCCAATCTGCTCGCGCTCACCCGGCCGCGTCAGCTCGCCGACTGATCTCCGGCCTCCCCGCCCAACGTCGCAGCCCCAGCAACACCGCCACCAGCGCCGTCAGACCGCCGCCGATCCACAGCCCGGCACCGAGCGGATCGCGGGCGAAGGTCGCGGCCTGATAGAAGATCACCGCGACCAGATAGGCGACGCCGGTGGTCCAGGCGGCGACGAAGACTGCCCAGCGCGCCCCGGCCTCGCGCACGATGGCGCCGATGGTGGCGACGCAGGGGAAGTAGAGCAGCACGAACAGCAGATAGGCGAAGGCCCCGGCCTGGCCGTCGAAGCGCTCGATCATGGCCCCGAAGGTCGCATCCCGCACCCCCTGAACGGCGGCCGCCTCGGCGCTGTCGGCCAGCTCGCCGACGTCGAGCCCGAGCGGGTCGAGCACCCGCGCACCGAGCGCGCCGAGGTTGTCGCCGATGCTGGCCACCGCCTCGCCGAGCCGGGCGCCGAGCGCGAAGGTATCATCGTCCGCCGCCGCCGCGGCGCCCTCCTCCTCGGCGAGCCGGCCATAGAGCGAGTCGAGGGTGCCGACGATCACCTCCTTGGCGAGCACCCCGGAGATCACCCCGAGCACCGCCGGCCAGTTGTCCTCCTCGATCCCCAGCGGCGCGAACAACGGGGTGGCGGCGCGGCTGGCGGCGGCGAGCACCGACTGGTCGCTGTCCTCGTTGCCGAGGCTGCCGTCGCTGCCGACGCTCGAGAGCAGGTTGAGCGCCAGCACCATCAGCACGATCACCTTGCCCGCCCCGCGCAGGAACAGCCGCACCCGGTCCCAGGTACGCAGCGCCACGCCACGCAGGGTCGGCAGGTGGTAGGGCGGCAGCTCCATCAGCAGCCCGGCACTCTCGCCGCGCAGCAGGCTGTGCTTCATCGCCAGCCCGCTGAGCACCGCCGCGGCGATACCGACGAGATAGAGCGCGAACACCAGGTTCTGCCCCGAGTGCGGGAAGAAGGCGGCGGCGAACAGCGCATAGACCGGCAGCCGCGCACCGCACGACATGAAGGGGTTCATCAGGATGGTGAGCTTGCGCTCGCGCTCGTGCTCCAGGGTGCGGGTGGCCATCACCGCCGGGACGTTGCAGCCGAAGCCGACGATCAACGGTACGAAGGCCTTGCCGGGCAGCCCGATCGAGCGCATGAAGCGATCCATGACGAAGGCCGCGCGCGCCATGTAGCCCGAGTCCTCGAGGATCGAGAGCACGATGTAGAGACTGGCGATGATGGGGATGAAGGTGCCGACCACCTGCAACCCGCCGCCGATGCCCTGGGCGAGTACCAGTTCGAGCCAGCCCGGGGCGCCGAGCGCGCCGAGCAGCGCGGCGGTACCGTCGACGAAGAGTGCACCGCCGGCGAGATCGAAGAAGTCGATGAAAGCACCACCGACGTTCATGGTGAACATGAACATCAGATAGATCATCAACAGGAACAAAGGGATACCGAAGGCGCGGCTGAGCACCACCCGGTCGATGCGATCGGAGAGGTTGCGTGCCGCCGCGCCGCGCGCGCGCGACACCCGCTGCGCCAGGGCGTGGGCATGGCCGAAGCGGGTGTCGGCGATGTGCAGATCGGCCTCGTCGCCGACGCGTTCGGCGATCTCGGCGCGTGCCTGCGCAGCGAGTGCGCGCGCCTCGGGCGTGGCGGCATGTTCGGCATCGGGGTCGGACTCGAGCAGCTTGAGTGCGAGCCAGCGGGCGTTGGCGCGCGGCTGCGCCGGGTCACAGGTCGCCGCCAGACGCTCGATCGCCTCCTCGACGCAGTCACCCTGGGCGAGTGCGTGTCCACCCGGTTCACGCCCCTCGGCCACCGCCAGCACCCGCGCCTGCAGCTCGGTGAGCCCCTCGCGGGTGACCGCCACCACCGGCACCACCGGACAGCCGAGCGCGGCGGCGAGCGCGGCGACATCGATCTCCACCCCGCGCTTGCGCGCCACGTCCATCATGTTGAGCGCGACCACCAGGTCGACGCCCATCTCCAGGAGCTGTACGGTGAGATAGAGATGACGCTCGAGGTTGGCGGCATCGATCACGTTGACGATCAGCCCGGCCTCGCGCGCGAGCAGATAGTCGCGGGTGACCCGCTCGTCGAGCGAGCTGGCATCGAGCGAATAGATCCCCGGCAGGTCGATCACCCGCAACCGCCGACCATCGAGTTCGAGCGCACCCTCCTTGCGCTCGACCGTCACCCCGGGCCAGTTGCCGGTGGTCTGGCGGATCCCGGTCAGGGCATTGAACAGCGCCGACTTGCCGCAGTTGGGGTTGCCGGCCAGGGCAAGGGTCAGCGGGGCCGGACGTTGATCATCGAGAGGGGTAAGGGTCGCCGTCATCGCTTCGATCCTGGTGTTGGGGCTCGCGGGGTGTTGATCGCGCGCTCAGTCGAGGTCGTTGTCGTTGCGGGCCTCGGGGTCGACACACACCCGCACCTTCTCGGCCACCCCGAAGCCCATGGCGATCCGACCACCGCCGGTGGCGAGCACCAGTCCCTGCCCGCGGCGCTGTACCACGCTGAGCTGGCTGCCCTGGCGCAGCCCGAGTGCGAGCAGACGGCGGGTCAGGTGACGTCCACCCTGGATCTCGACGATACGTGCCGGGGTGTCGTGCTGGAGTTCGGACAGGGGGATGGGCGATACGGTATGCGACATGGCTGATGGGTCTGGACCGATAACGAGGGGCGGCTGCGACTGCGAATCAATCGAGCCGGGTCGATCATCGAAGCATAACCCGAACCGTGCCTGCGCCGCAGTCACGCCGACGCCACCGCCCTGGGGAACCCGGGGCGCAACGGGCTGATCGGAGGGATCAATCGGCCGGCGACGGGCGCGGCGGACAACGCATGCTCGAAAACCCGCCCCGGACGATCCATGTTGATGAACAGGCGAGCGCCGCGACCGGGCCGGTCGCGCCGGGATGCCGCTTGCGGGAGCAGGCGAACTGGCAGAGGATGCGCCACCCCGGCCCCAGCGAGTCGGGCGTTCAACACTCGATCGAGGTTTCTTTGGGCGGATACAGATGCAGACACAGGTCTTGATGAAACGGGGATTCACCAACGCTCGTCGCACACTGGCGGCCAGTCTCGCCGGCGCCCTGGCGCTGACCATCGCCGGGGCCGGACACGCCGAGACCTATCGGCTCGAACACCCGGGCGACAGCGTCATCGGCTTCCCGTTCTATTTCACCACCCGCGCCGACGACACCCTGCTCGATGTCGCCCGCCAGAACAACCAGGGCTTCGAAGACATGCGCAGCGCCAACCCCGAGGTCGACATGTGGGTCCCGGGCGCGGGCACCGAGGTGATGGTACCGACCTTCTACGTGCTGCCCGATGCGCCGCGCCAGGGCATCGTCATCAACCGCCCCGAGAAGCGGCTCTATTTCTATCCCCCGGACGACCCGGAAGAGGTCCGCTCCTACGCCATCAGCGTCGGTCGCGAGGGCATGGACACACCGCTGGGCGGCTTCACCATCATCGAGAAGAAGCGCGACCCGAGCTGGACTCCGGGCCCCAATGTGCGCGCCGCCCACGCCGCCTATGGCGACATCCTGCCGGCGGTGGTGCCGCCCGGACCGGACAACCCGCTGGGACAGTTCGCGATGCGGCTGAGCAACCCGGAGTACCTGATCCACGGCACCAGCAAGCCCTGGGGGCTGGGGATGGAGGTCAGCGCCGGCTGTATCCGGCTCTACCCGGAGGGGATCGAGGAGCTGTTCTCGCTGACCGAGCTGCGCACCCAGGTCACCATCGTCGACCAGCCCTACAAGTTCGGCTGGCGCGGCGACGATCTCTATCTGGAGGTGCACGTCAATCGCGAGGGCAAGCGGGTCACGGCCCGCGAGGCGGTCCCGACTGCGCTCGCCGAGGCCGAGGGGGTGGAGATCGACTGGCGCGAGGTGCAGCGCGCCATCGACGAGAACACCGGTGTCCCACGGGCCGTGGGACACCGGACGCACTCAGATCAAGCGCCTTACTTGCCCATGATCTTCTGATACATGCGATCCAGGCGCTCGGTGTTGGCGTTGCAGCACGCCTGAGCGCTGTTGGCGGTGTCGAGCGCCTGCTGCGCCATGTCGCGAGCGGTCTGGTCGGTCGCGCAACCGCCGAGCAGCGATGCGCCAAGGAGAGCAGCGAGGGACAGGGAAGCGAGCTTGACGGTCTTGGTCATTGGTAATGTCTCCATTGATCGGCTCAAGGCCTTTGTTGGTATAACACATTTACCCGGGACTGACCTCCGCGCGCGGACCGGCCAGTCCCGAGGCCGGGGCTGGCCGAGTTGGCGAAGTGGTCTCTGACCCTTAAGGTCCAGTGTGCCGGCCCCGGTCCCACCATTCCAGAGAGGCGACCGGACGCCGTGCTCTGAGAGTGCGTCAAGCATGACTCAACATCAAGCCCATCACGGCCAAGTTCTGCTATTTTTCTCCGCCACCGCCGTGGCCGGCGACCACAGACCATCCAACCGATCAAGGCAAGCATCCATGTCCGCATCCCCCCTCCCCCTCACCGCCCGCCCGTGGCGCGCGTGCTGAGGCCCCGTCCATGCACCGCTATTACGGACTCCCCGACCAGGGCCCGGCACAATCGACCTTCCGCTGCGACGGCTTCCTGCGCAACGGTCAGCTGCGCGCGCCGAACGGCGCCAGCCTCGCGCTCGCCGCACTGCCCCCCTTCCTGCGCGCCCTGCTGGTTACCGACGGTACCGTCACCAAGATCCTCGAGGCCTACTTCTGGGAACCGGTGACGGTCGACACCGTCGAGCAACGCTTCGAGCACGCCGCCGCCACGGTCCCCTGGGTCGAGGTCGCCGAGGGCGATCGCTGCCTGTTGCGCGACGCGCGGCTGCGCGGCGACGACAGCGGCCGCAGCTTCGCCGAGGCCTTCTCGCTGATCCGCACCGACCTGATCCCCGCCGACTTCCGCCAGCGCCTGATCGATCGCGAGATCGGTATCGGCGTGCTGATCCGCGACAGTGGACTGGAGAGCTATCGCGAGGTACTCGACGTCGGTCTGGTCCAGGACGGCGCCGAGCCGAGCGCGGTCTACCGCACCTACCGCATCATCATCGAGCGCCACCCGGTGATCCTGATCACCGAGTACTTCCCCCTCGCGCTCTATCGCTGAGCCGATACGCCCACCGCCACATGGCGACGGGCGTCGCGATGATGCGTGCCGCTCACCGGGCGACGTTTGCAAAGCCCTTGAACAAGTGTTTGAATGAATACACGTTCATGATCCTGCCGACGCTACGCAGATGGGGAGGTCAGGGCGTGGTCACGCACCACCCCGCCAACTCGCAAGCAGCCTAGAGCATACAGACATCGCCCCAGATCAATGCGGTCAGCCGCCCGCGCGACACGCGACGCGGTGATGGCTCGCACCCCGGGAAGCACTGGTGTGCTTCTCACGCGCTCCCCCCAGCACACCAGCCCGTGATCGGCGCCCCGAACACCGCCGATACCATCGGTGCCTGACACCGATGCCGTCTCCCGCCCCAGGGTGAGCGGTCGCCCGTGCGCGTCCGCATCATCATCGCCGACCGTCCTGTCGCGACCCGCGCCACCGCAACGCTGACGCCAGCACCCCCATCCGTCGAGCGCGCCCGGAAGGGCCGTGCCCGAGCGCGCCGATACGGCTCGACGACCATATCCAGCGCCCCCGGACAACCGGTGCCGGGGCCGCCTCACCGGCCTCCAGCGCCATCGCGCTGGAGGTCATCACCGTCAACACCACCGGATCATTGCATGGAGACAGCACCGCGCATCGCTCGCCCCACAGGCTCGCACCCTGACGTGTGCCGCACGGTTCCACACCCGGACCAGACCGGCGCGCGCTTCACCTATCAAACACGCATCATCTTTCTGTTGAGGTCATCATGTCCGCCCAGACTCGGAGAGAACGTCAGATCCTGATCTTCTCGATGTTGTCTACCCTCGCCTTTGCCATCATGGGAGTGATCTGGGGTCTCTGGATCAACTCGATGGTGGTCATCTTCGACGGCCTGTACTCCCTGATCGGCCTGTTCATGACCCTGGTGTCATTGCTCGCCCTCTACTACATCCATCGCCAGTCACGACTGCTCAACACCCAGGCCGCGGCCCGTATCGAGCATCGGGTGATCCTGTTCAAGGGTGCTGTCATCATCCTGCTCTGCACCCTGTCGCTGGTGCTCGCAGTGCGCGCCATCCTCGACGGTGGTCGCGACACCGACGGCGATCTCGCCATCCTCTTCGGCCTGATCAACGTGATCGGCTGTACCCTGAGCTGGTGGTACATCACCAAGCACCGCAAGCAGGGCGGCTCCGGGCTGATCAACGCCGAGGAGAAGCAGTGGCTGATGGACACCGTGATCAGCGGCGCGGTGATGTGCGGGTTCATCATCGCCAAGCTCACCGAGCTGACCCCGATGGCGCACCTCGCCCGCTACGCCGACCCGGTGATGGTGCTGGTCGCCTCGATCTGGTTCTTCGGCATCCCGCTGAAGATGGTCAGGCACTCGCTGCGTCAGCTCGCCGAACTCGAACGCGCGCCACAGCGCATCTGATCACGCACCATCGCCCGCCCCGTGCCGCGCGCCTGCGCGGCGCGGGCACCACCGATCCCACCGGCTTGCCCGCGCCGGGCGAATCCCGCATCTTTGTGCCATGGATGCGCCACGCCGGGACATTGCCACGCCACCACCGCCGCTCGACACCCTGCGCCTGCGCGAAACCCCCGAGGGCATCGACCTCGGGCTGCGTGTCGCCGGAGCGGTACCGCGTGCGCTCGCCCTGGCGCTCGACCTGCTGATCCGTCTCGGGCTCTATCTGCTGCTGCTCCCGCTGCTCGCACTCGCCGACCTCGGGGTCGGGTTGGCGCTGCTCGCGGTGTTCGCCATCGAGTGGTTCTATCCGGTGGTGTTTGAGGTCTGGCGCGGCGCCACCCCCGGCAAGCGGGCACTCGGGCTGCGCGTGGTGCACGAGGACGCCACCCCGGTCGGGCTCCCCGCCTCGACCCTGCGCAACCTGCTGCGGACGGTCGACTTCCTCCCCGCCGGCTATGCCCTGGGGCTGGTGGTGAGCCTCGCCGACCCTGACTTCCGCCGCATCGGCGACCTCGCCGCCGCCACCCTGGTGGTGCACGACGACCGCCCGGCGCCACGCCGGGGCCCGGCGTCGACCACCGGCCGGCGACCGCCGCCCGAGTTCGACGCCGACACCCGGGCGGCGATCCTCGCCTTCGCCGAGCGCGCGCCCGCACTCGCCGAGGCGCGGCGCATCGAACTCGCCGAGGTCCTGACCGCCCCGCGCGGGGTGCGCGGCGGTGCCGCGCCCGCACTGATCACCGCTTGGGCGACCTGGCTCGACCGCGGCGCGCCCGACGGACGTGCGGCATGAGACAACAGCGCTTCGAGCAACAGCACGCCGCCGACTGGGCGCGCTATCGCACGCTGCTCGAGCAGCTCGAGCAGCGCCGGCGCCGCGGCGCCGAGCTCGCCGAGTTCCCCGGCCTGCATCGCCGAGTGTGCGCGCACTATGCGCTGGCCCGAACCCGCGGCTACACCCCCGGGTTGATCGCCGAACTCGAGCAGCTGGTGCGGCGCGGTCACGCCCAGCTCCACCGCCCCACGCTGCGCCTCGGCGCCCGCGCACTGCAGCTGATGGCACGCGACTTCCCGCGCGCGCTGCGCCGTCACGCCGCGCCGCTGTGGCTCGCCGCCGCGCTGCTGTTCGTACCGATGGCGGCGATGGCGCTCGGCGCCTATCACGACCCCGGGCTGATCCTGACGCTGGTCGACGCCGAGCAGCTCGCCGAACTCGAGGCGCTCTACGACCCGGCCCGGGATCATCCCGGGCAGGTGCGCCCGGCCGACAGCGATCTGGCGATGTTCGGCTTCTATGTCCGCAACAACGTCGGCATCGGCTTTCGCAGCTTCGCCGCCGGGGTGCTGTTCGGCATCGGCAGCGTGGTCATCCTGGTGTTCAACGGGCTGTTCATCGGCGCCGCCGCCGGTCACCTCAGCGCCATCGGTCACGGCATCACCTTCTGGCCCTTCGTCAGCGGTCACGCCCCCTTCGAACTGAGCGCGATCGCCATCTGCGGCGGCGCCGGACTGCTGCTCGGCAAGGCGCTGTTCGCCCCGGGACGGCTGCCGCGGCTCGCGGCGCTGCGCGTCAATGCCCGCGATGCCCTGGTGCTGGTGGCGGGCGCGGCGCTGATGCTCGTTGGCGCGGCGCTGATCGAGGCCTTCTGGTCGGCCGGCGCGGCGCCGGTGGCGGTGAAATACGCCGTCGGCGCCGCCGGCTGGACCCTCCTCGCGCTCTACATCGCCCTGGCCGGACGTGGCGACGATGCGTCTTGAGCGACTCACCGCCCGGCTGCGCCCCTGCCCCGCCTGGCAGGCGATCGATCTCGGCTTCGCCCTCGCCCGCGCCTGGTTCCCGGCGCTCTGGGCGCTGTGGTGGTGCACCGCGCTACCGCTGACCCTGATCGTGCTGGCGCTGGCCTGGCTCCACAGCGACCTCTGGCTGCTGGCGCTGTGGTGGTGCAAGCCGCTCTACGAGGCCCCGCTGCTGTTGTGGGCGAGCCGCGCGCTGTTCGACGAGCGCCCGCGACGCGGCGCCCTCCCGGGGATGCTCGGCGCGGGGCTGCGTCCGCGCCTGTTGCCGCTGCTGTTGTGGCGCCGACTGAGCCCGAGACGCGCGCTCGTGCTCCCGCTGCTGCTGCTCGAAGGGCTGCCGCGACGGGCGCGGCTGCGCACCCTCGCCGGGGGCAGCGCCAGCGGATGGCTGACCCTGGTCTGCTATCACCTCGAGGCGATCCTCTGGGGCGGGATGCTGCTCGGGCTCTATCTGCTGATCCCCGAGGGGCTGCCAGGGATCGACCTGATCGCCGCACTCGAGGACAGCGCCGCGCCGGCCTACTGGATCAGCAGCGCCTGCTATCTGCTCGCCTGCTCGTTGATCGCGCCCTTCTACGTCTGCGCCGGGTTCGCGCTCTATCTCAGCCGCCGCACCGAACTCGAGGGCTGGGACATCGAGCTCGCCTTCCGCCGCGCCCCGCCGCCACCGGCCGCCGTGCTCCCGGCGCTGGCGCTGCTCGCGCCGCTGCTGCTCGCCCCGCCACCGGCCGAGGCCGAGACCTGGCTGGCCCCCGAGGCGGCCCGCGCGCGCATCGCCGAGGTGCTCGACTCGCCCGACTTCGGCACCACCCGCGAGGTCGAACTGTGGCTACCGGTGGCCGACCCCGCACAGCGCAGCACCGAGGACGCCGAGGCAACCTGGTCGGCGACCCCGCCCCCCTGGCTCGCCGGCACCATCCAATGGGGACTGGTGACGCTCGGTGCGATCGCCCTGCTGATACTCATCCGCGCACTGTGGCGCGAACGCGCGCCACGCCTGCCCAGATCGGCCAGGACGGAGCACGAGGCCGCGCCCGAGCCGCACAGCGCATCGCCCATCGATCACGAGACCGAGATCCGTCGCCTGCTCGCTGCCGGCGAGCGGGGCGCGGCCATCGGCGCGCTCTATCGCGCCAGCCTGGAGAGACTCGACCGGCTCGGTCTCTCGCTCCCCCCGGGGGCCACCGAGGGGAGCTGCGTGCAGCGGGCGAGCGCCCGGCTGCCACGCCGGGTCGGGGTCCCCTTCGCCGCGATCGCCGCGGCGCGCCAGCACGCGGCCTACGGCGATCGGGACCCGAGCGCGGCGCACGTCGAGCGACTGCTGAGCCACTGGCGTCGCTGGCAGGGACGGACCGATGCGCACTGAACAGCGCCTGCTCGCGCTCACCCTCGGCGGCACCGGGCTGGTCCTCGTGGCAGCGCTGGCGAGCTGGTTCCTGACCCACTTCGAGCGCCGGGTCGAACAGGTACCGGTCGGTCCCTCGGCAGCGGCTCGAGCCAACCCGCTGCTCGCCTTCGAGCGCTTCCTCATCGGGCTCGGCATCACCGTCGAGAGTCGCCCCGATCATGGCCTGCTCGCCGCCCCACCGCCCCCCGGCGACACCCTGGTGGTGCGCGCACCCGGCCCGCTGTCGACACGCCAACGCGACCGGCTACGCGACTGGATCGCCGCCGGCGGACGGCTGGTGACCACGCCGGGGACGGGGCCACGCCACGCGCTGCTCGAGACCTTCGGGATCCACCCCGAGAGCTGGACCGAGTCGGGCCCACCGACGCCGGTCCGGCTGCGCCCGACGCCCGGGGCGCCGCCACTCGAGGTCGCCCTCGACCCCGGGCGGACCCTGTGCGTCAGCCATGGCGACAAACAGCGGTGCGGACAACCGCTGACGCATCGGGAGATCGGCGCCGGCCGGCTGAGCGTGCTCGCCGACCTCGACATCCTCACACGCCAGCGCATCGGCGAGCGCGACCACGCCCTGTTCGGCGCCCGTCTGGTCGCCCCCGCACCCGGCGGCACGGTATGGCTGCTGTATGCCGAGACCCCGCCGGGGCTGCTCGCGCGGCTGTGGGCGCGGGCGCCGCTGGCACTGATCGCCGCAGCGCTCACCCTGGCGGTGTGGCTGTGGTCGCTCGGCGCGCGGCTCGGTCCGACGCTCGCCCCGGCTCCGCCACCGGCGCGCGACCGGCTCGTCCATCTCGAGGCCGGGGCGCGCTTTCTGTGGCGCCATCGGCGGATCCGCGCGCTGCTCGCAGCCAGCCGTGCCCGGGTGCTGCGGCTGTGGGCGAGGCGCCTGCCGGGACTCGCGCGCGCACCCCGCCAACAGCGGCTGACCCGACTCGCCGCGGCCAGCGGCGAGTCGCGCGCGCGCCTCGCCCAGGCGCTCGAGGAGACACCCCGCAGCGCCCGCGCGCTCATCACCCTCACCCACACCCTGGCGCGACTGGAGCAGCAAGCCCGATCGCCCGGAGGCAACCGCGAGAGCACCGATCCATGACCCAGACCCCACTGCCGCTGACCGAGGCGGTCATTCAGCTCGACCGGCTCGAACAGGACATCGGCCAGGCCGTCAGCGGCCAGCGCCAAGCCATCCGCGAGCTGCTGGTGGCGCTGGTCGCCGCCGGGCACGCGCTGCTCGAGGGCGTGCCCGGGGTGGGCAAGACGCTGCTGGTGCGCGCGCTCGCCGCCGCGGTACAGGGGCGCTACGCGCGTATCCAGTTCACCCCCGACCTGATGCCGAGCGACGTCACCGGGCACGCGGTGTTCGACCTCAAGCGCGAGGCCTTCCGCATCCGCCGCGGACCGATCTTCTGCAACCTGCTGCTCGCCGACGAGATCAACCGCGCCCCGGCCAAGACCCAGGCGGCGATGCTCGAGGCGATGCAGGAGGGACAGGTGACCATCGAGGGCCAGGCGCTGGCGCTGGAACCACCCTTTCTGGTCTTCGCCACCCAGAACCCGATCGAGCAGGAAGGCACCTACCCGCTGCCCCAGGCCCAGCTCGATCGCTTCCTGCTGAAGATCGCGGTGGCGCCGCCGAGCGCCGAGGCCGAGCGCGCGGCGGTGCGCGCCGCCACCAGCGGGCGCATCGGCGACCGGCTCGACACCTCGGCGGTGCGTCCGCTGCTCGATACCGAGACCCTGCAACGCCTGCAGCTGAGCGCCACCACGCTTCGGCTCGATGAGCGCGTGCTCGACTACGCGGTGGCGCTGGTGCGCGCCGCGCGCGACTGGCCGGGGGTCGACAGCGGTCCCGGGCCGCGTGCCAGCATCGCGCTGGTGCGCGCGGCGCGGGCGCACGCACTCATCGAGGGGCGCGACTTCACCACCCCGGACGACGTGCGCTGCATGCTCCCGGCGGTACTGCGCCACCGGCTGCGGCTCGGCGCCGAGCTGGAGATCGAGGGGGTGAGCGCCGACGCCCTGCTCGGCGAGCTGGTCGAACGCGTCCCCGCACCGCGCGACTAGCGACGACGGCGCGGACGGAAGCCGCGCAACAGGGCATCGAGCCGCGCCACGGTCCGGGGGTCGGGCGCAGGACCGAAGCGCGCCGGCAGATAGAGCGCGAGGAAGCGCGAGACCGGGGCGGCGAGGTCGGGACGCGCGGCGATCACCCGTCGGCCATGGTCCTGCGGGCCCTCGCCGGGGTGCGGCGCCAGCCCGATACGCGCCAGCCGGCGACAGAAACGGGCATGACGCGCGACCAGCGGATCGGGCTCGCGCGGCGCGCGTACCAGCCCCAGCAGCACCGCGCCCAGGGTCAGCGAGAAGGTCACGACCATCAGCACCGCCAGCCCGTACTCACCCAGCCCACCGAGCCCGAGCCGCTGCAGCAGGCCGAGCTGGTCCTCGGCCGAGAAGTCGAGCACCCACTGCTGCCAGGCCGCATCGATACTGTCGGCGAACTGGCGTGCACCGCGCGCCAGCCGGGCGAGCCACGCATCCTGGGCCAGCTCGAAGCGCACCGGGTTGCCGGCGCCGAGCAGTCGCGAGGCACTCTGGTTGTCGATCCGCGAGGGGTCCACCGCCGCGGTGGGATCGACCCGCACCCAGCCGCGCCCGGGCAGCAGCACCTCGACCCAGGCATGGGCATCGGACTGCCACACCATGTGATAGCCACCGATGGCGTTGGGCTCGCTGCCGAGATAGCCGAGCACCACCCGCGACGGGATCCCGGCCAGCCGCATCAGCGTCGCGAAACTGCTGGCATAGTGCTCGCAAAAGCCGCGCCGGGTCTCGAACAGGAAGGCATCGACCGGATTCGGCCCGAGCGGCGGCGGCAGCAGGGTGTAGTGGAAGGCCTCGCGGTTGAAGTGGGCGAGCGCGCGTCTCACCACCGTCTGGTCGTCCGCGCCCTCGCCACGCCAGCTCGCCACCAGGGCGCGCATCCGCGGGGTGATGGTGCCGGCCGGCAGGCGCAGGGCATAGTCACGCAGCGCCGCGCTCGGCGCGGGCGTGCGAGCGTCGAGCGCCGAGCGCACCCGATAGCGCAGCGCACTCTCCACCGCGCGGCTGGCACGCAACAGATGATCGGGCGCGAGCACCACCCCCTCGGCCGCGACCGGCAGGTCGAGCGCGAACAGCCAGCGCCGGTCGGTCGGCTCCAGCACCACCTCGTAGTCGAGCAGATCGGCCGCGGCGGCGAGCGCCAGCGAGGCCGGTCCGGTGCGCGGCGGCTCGCCCACCGTCCAGCGCCGCCCATCGGTCTGCCACAACACCAGACCGCGCCAGTAGCGTTGATCGGGCGGCGGCGGGGTGGCATCGAAGCGCACCCGGAAGGCCAGCTCGCCATTGACCACCAGCTCGCTGACCGCACCCGGCTCCATGGTGTCGGAGAAGCCGGTGCGGGCCTGCTCGGCATCGAGCCCGAGGTCCCACAGCGGCGCGCTCAGGCGCGGGAAGAGCAGAAAGAGCACCAGGGTCAGCGGCAGCGCCTGCAGCGCCAGCCGCGTGGTCGTGGTCAGCGCCGGGCGCAGCCGCCCGCCCCCTGTCGTAGCGTTGACGTCGGCCAGCAGCGTGAGCATGGCCCCGACCACCAGCGCCAGATAGAGCGCGAGGCCGAGCGACTGGTCGAAGAGAAACTGCACCACCACCAGGAAGCCGAGCAGGATCGCCGCGATCTGCAGGTCACGCCGCGCGTGCAGCTCCAGCAGCTTGAGCGCGAGCATGGTGAGAAACAGCGCCGCCCCGCCCTGACGCCCGCTGAGACTGCCGTAGACATGGAGACAGTTGGCGATGCCGACGAGGGTGAGCAGCACCAGCAGCCAGCGCCCGGGCTGCACCCCGTGCCAGCGCAGCGCGAGCAGACGCAACGCGAACAGCGCGCTGGCGAAGGCGCCGATGCGCCAGTCGAGCCGGGGCAGCAACGGCAGGGCGCCGGCGATCACCAGCAGGGTCAACCACAGCCGCTGGAGACGGTCCGGGACGGGCTCGGGCCAGTGTGCGCGCTCAGTGGCCATCGCCGCCCTCCAGGCCGAACAGCGCGAGACGGGTGAGACAGCGCTGCAGCTGCGCCTCGCCGGCGGCCAGCGGCTCCTCCACCCCGGGCAGGCGCAGTCCGAAACGCGCCCCGGCGGCCGCGGCATCGAGCAACTGACGGGCGAGCTCGGCGAGCCGCGTCTCGGGATCGACGGTGGCGAGCGCCGCCCAGTCGATCCACAGCTCATGCCCCTGTTCACCCTCGAACTGCTTGGTCAACAGACCGCGTTCGCGGGCATAGGCCTTCCAGTCGAGATGGCGTGGCGAGTCGCCGTGACGATAGTCGCGCGCGCCGGCATAGTCCTCGAGCCCGGCCCCCGCCCCCCGGGGCAAGGCACGCGCGCCGGCACCGGCGCCGGGCGGCGGCGGCGCGAGGGACGCCGGCGCCGGATAGACCAGCGATGCGGCACGCGGCAGGGTGTGACACCAGGCGCGGAACAGCCCCAGCGGGTGGCAGGTCTCGACCCGCACCTCGCCGAGCGGCTGCCAGCCACGGCGCCTGGTGGTGACGACCAGAGCGCAGCCGCTCTGCTCACCGGCGGGGACGGCGAGCGGCGCGGCGGCATCCTCGGCACCACTCAGACGCAGGTCGGCACGCGTGCGACGACCGCGCCCGCGCACGCTGAGGGTGAAGCGCGCCGACTCGCCGGCGAACACCGCCGCCCCGGGGCGCGCCTGCAGCTCCAGCCCGAGCAGATTGAACCAGGCGTGGTGCATCGCCAGCAGCGCCACCGCGGCGAGGAAGAAGGTGAACAGCAGCCCGAGGTTGTTCTGGTAGTTGAGCGAGCCGAGCAGCATCACCAGCAGCACGGCGCCGAACACCAGCCCGAAGCGGGTGGGCAGGATATAGATCTGGCGCGCGCCGATGCGCACCACGCCGTCGGGATCGCTGCGGGCGCGGCGCAGCATGGCGTCGAAGCGGGCGGCGAGCCAAGCACGCCAGCGGGGGCGCTCAGGGGACCGGGACATGGGCAAGGATCTCGGCATCAACCCGGGCGGCGTCGAGCACGCCACCCTCGCCGCTGCCGACCAGACGATGAGCGCAACAGGCCGGCAGCACCGCCTGCACGTCTTCGGGGAGCACGTAGTCACGCCCGCCGAGCAGCGCCCAGGCCTTGGCCGCGCGCACCAGCCCCAGCCCGGCGCGCGGCGAGAGCCCGTAGGCGAAGCGCCCCGAGGCGCGGGTGAAGGCGAGGAGGTCGTGGACGTAGTCGATCACCGCCGGGGCGGCATGCACCGCCACCACCAGCTCCTGCAGGGCGGCGAGCTCGGCGGGGACGAGCACCGGCGCCTGGCGCGCCACCAGCGCGCGACGGTCCTCGCCGGCGAGCAGCCGCTTCTCCTGGTGCGCGGCCGGATAGCCGAGCTCGATACGCATCAGGAAGCGGTCGAGCTGCGACTCGGGCAACGGGAAGGTGCCGATCTGGTGGAGCGGGTTCTGGGTGGCGATGACGAAGAAGGGCTCGGGCAGCGCGCGGGTCTCGCCCTCGACGGTGACCTGACGCTCCTCCATCGCCTCGAGCAGCGCGCTCTGCGCCTTGGGGGTGGCGCGGTTGATCTCGTCGGCGAGCACCAGCTGGGAGAACACCGGACCCGGGTGGAAGCGGAAGGACTCGCTGGCGCGGTCATAGACCGCCACCCCGATGACGTCGGCCGGGAGCAGGTCGCTGGTGAACTGGATGCGCGCGTAGTCCAGCCCGAGCAGTCGCGCCAACAGGTGCGCGAGCGTGGTCTTGCCGACCCCGGGCAGATCCTCGATCAGCAGATGGCCGCGAGCGAGCAGGCAGGTCAGCGCCAGGCGCAACTCGTGCTCCTTGCCGAGGATCACCGCGGCGGCGGCCTCGAGCACCGCGCCGCAGCGATCGACCGGCGACGCGGGGACGGGGCGGGGTTCGGGTCGGTTCATGGCGAGGCTCCCGGCGCCGCCGCGCGCGCGTGGATATGGGTTAAACTGAAGGGCTTCATCGGATCGGGTTCCCTGACATGTTTGCGAGCGATCAGTACGACGTCATCGTGGTTGGAGGCGGTCACGCGGGCACCGAGGCGGCGCTCGCGGCGGCGCGCGCGGGTGCACGCACCCTGCTGCTGACGCAGAACATCGACACCCTCGGCAACATGAGCTGCAACCCCGCCATCGGCGGTATCGGCAAGGGCCATCTGGTGCGCGAGATCGATGCCCTCGGCGGGCTGATGGCACGCGCCACCGACCGCGCCGGGATCCAGTTCCGCACCCTCAACGCCAGCAAGGGTCCGGCAGTGCGCGCCACCCGCGCCCAGGCCGACCGCATCCGCTATCGCACCGTGGTGCGCGCGGCGCTCGAGTCCCAGCCCGGACTGCGGGTGTTCCAGCAGACCGTCGACGACCTCATCGTCGAGGGCGAGCGGGTCGCCGGGGTCAGCACCCAGATGGGGCTGCGCTTTCGCGCCCGGGCGGTGGTGCTCACCGTCGGCACCTTCCTCGGCGGGCGCATCCATATCGGTCTCAGCAACTATGAGGGCGGGCGCGCCGGAGATCCACCGTCCAACGCCCTGGCCGCGCGACTGCGTGAACTGATGCCGCGAATCGAGCGGCTCAAGACCGGCACCCCGCCGCGCATCGACGCGCGCAGCATCGACTACGCGCGGCTCGCCGAGCAGCCCGGCGACGACCCGGTGCCGGTGTTCTCCTTCCTCGGCAGCGCCGCCGAACACCCGCCGCAGGTGAGCTGTCACATCGCCCACACCAATGACCGCACTCACGAGATCATCCGCGCCGGGCTGTCGCGCTCGCCGCTCTACACCGGGGTGATCGACAGCATCGGCCCGCGCTACTGTCCCTCGATCGAGGACAAGATCGTGCGCTTCGCCGACAAGGACTCGCACCAGGTGTTTCTCGAGCCCGAGGGGCTCGACACCCACGAGGTCTATCCCAACGGCATCTCCACCAGCCTGCCCTACGACGTGCAGGAGGCGCTGGTGCGCTCGATCCCGGGGCTGGAGCAGGCCCACATCACCCGCCCCGGCTATGCCATCGAGTACGACTTCTTCGATCCGCGCGACCTCGCCCCGGGGCTGGAGACGCGCCAGCTCCAGGGGCTGTTCCTCGCCGGTCAGATCAACGGCACCACCGGCTACGAGGAGGCCGCCGCCCAGGGGCTGCTCGCCGGCATCAACGCGGTGCGCCGGCTGCGCGAAGAGTCGCCCTGGGTGCCGCGTCGCGACGAGGCCTACATCGGGGTGATGGTCGATGATCTGGTCACCCGCGGCACCAACGAGCCCTATCGCATGTTCACCAGCCGCGCCGAGTACCGGCTGATGCTGCGCGAGGACAACGCCGATCTGCGCCTGACCGAGACCGGGCGCGCGCTCGGGTTGGTCGACGACGAACGCTGGGCGCGCTTCGCGGCCAAGCGCGAGGCGATCGAGCGCGAACGCGAGCGCCTCGCCGCGGCCATCGTCCGTCCCGACCGGGCCGACCCGGCGGCCATGCAGGCGGTGCTCGGCGAGCCGCTGCGGCGCGAGGCGCGCGCGCTCGACCTGCTCGCCCGTCCCGGCGTCGATCACGCCGGGGTCAACGTCCTGATCGATACCGCGGATCACCCGGTCGCTCCCGAGGTCGCCGAGCAGGTCGAGATCCAGACCCGCTATGCCGGCTACATCGCTCGCCAGCGCGACGAGATCGCCCGTCAGCGCGCCCAGGAGGACAAGCCCTTGCCCGAGACCTTCGACTTCGCCGCGGTGCGCGGTCTCTCCGCCGAGGTGCGCGAGAAGCTCTGCCGCACCCGCCCCACCACCGTCGGCCAGGCCGCGCGCATCCCCGGGGTGACCCCGGCGGCGGTGTCGCTGCTGCTGATCCACCTCAAGCGACACCCGGCATGAACACCGCGACCACCGAACTCACCCCGGACCAGCGCACCCATCTCGGCGAGCGGCTGCAGGCCGGCTGCGCGGCGCTGGGGATCGGGCCGACGGCGGCCCAGCACCAGCAACTGATCGACTATCTGCAGCTGCTGCTGCGCTGGAACCGCGCCTACAACCTCACCGCGGTGCGCGACCCCGACGAGATGGTGGTGCGTCACCTGCTCGACAGCCTGGCAATCCGCCCCTTCCTGTTCGGCGACACCCTGCTCGACATCGGCACCGGAGCTGGTCTACCGGGGATACCACTGGCGATCATGGAGCCCAGGCGCCGTTTCTGGCTGCTCGACAGCAACGGCAAGAAGGTGCGCTTCGTGCGTCAGGCGGTGCTCGAGCTCGGACTCACCAACGTCGAACCGGTTCAGGCCCGCAGCGACGACTATCGGCCCGGCCACGGCTTCAAAACGATCGTGAGCCGCGCGGTGACGGCTGCAGACGTACTGCTCGCCACGGAGAGATGCCTGCTCGAACAACCCGGACGGATGCTGCTGATGCGCGGACGCCACCCCGAAGAGGCCCCACTCCCGGCCACGCACGCGACCGGAGACAGCCACGTGCATGTCTTGCGCGTCCCCTTCCTCGATGAACCGCGTCACTTGGTCGAGATCCGTAACGATTAATTGAGCGTCCCAGCCAAGACGGCGACCCGCCGCAGACACCGCACAAACAGGCAACGACGCTCGACGATCAACCCACCATCATTCGCCCGCGCCGCCACAAGCCGCAACGCGAGATGCGACGACATGTGCCATGCTGATCTGAGATCAGACGACACGTCGCAGCATGCTCCGCGTCTCGTCACCAAGGAACGCCGATCGACATAACGCGACCGATCCCTTCGATCGAGTACTCCGCCCAATCGGCCACCAAGGATCGATGATGAACATACCCCCCGCAGGAGCACCCCAGACGGCGGACGATCCAGCCGCCCAGTCACCACAACCCGAGGCGGAACAGTCCGCATCGCCCGCGGAGTTGAGCTTTCCGGTCGTCGGCATCGGCGCATCGGCTGGGGGACTGGCGGCATTCGAGGCATTTTTCTCCGCCATTCCACCGGACACACAGACCGGTATGGCCTTCGTACTCGTTCAGCACCTGGACCCCAACCACAAGAGCATCCTCGCCGAACTAATCAAGCGCCACACCTGCATGCAGGTGCATGAAATCGTTGACGGCTTGCGCATCAAGCCCGATTGCGTCTACATCATCCCACCCAATGTCGACATGGCTCTGTTCAATGGCCTCCTCCATTTACTGGAGCCAGCGGCGCCACGCGGACAGCGACTACCGATCGACTTCTTCTTCCGCTCACTGGCGCAGGATCAACACGAGCGGGCTTTGTGTGTGGTGCTCTCTGGCACCGGCAGTGACGGCACGCTCGGTGCCAGAGCGATCAAGGGCGAGGGCGGGATGGTCATGGCCCAGGCGCCCAAGACCGCCGCTTACGACGGCATGCCACGTAGTGCCATCGCCACCGGATTGGTCGATTTCGTGCTCCCACCCGCGGAAATGCCGGCACAGCTCATGGCCTATGTGACCCATGCCTTCGGCAGGGAAGCGCATACCTCTGAGCCTTCATCCAAAAGCGTGGATACGCTGACGAAGATCTGCCTGCTGCTGCGAGACAAGAGCAGCCACGATTTCTCGCAATACAAGCAGAGTACGCTAATACGGCGCATCGAACGGCGCATGGCGTTACACCAGATCGAGCAACAACGCGATTACGTACGATATCTCCAACACAATCCGCTGGAGATCGATGCGCTATTCCATGACCTGCTGATCGGGGTCACCAGCTTCTTCCGTGACCCCGAGGCTTTCGCCATCTTAGAGCACGAGGTTATCCCTCGGCTGTTCCATGAGAAACCGGCCGGGTCACCAGTCAGGGTATGGATCTGCGGCTGTTCCACCGGCGAAGAGGCCTACTCCATCGCAATCCTGCTCAAGGAGCATCTGGAGACCCTGAAGCAAGACTATCGGCTCCAGATCTTCGCCACCGACATCGACGCCAATGCGATCGAGCGGGCACGTTCCGGTATCTACCCCGCTAATATTGCGACCGATATCTCTCCCGAACGGCTAGCACGCTTCTTTGTCATGAGCCAAGAGCAAGGCTGCTACCGCATCAACAAGGAAATCCGCGATCTACTGGTATTCTCCGAGCAGGATCTGATCAAGGACCCCCCCTTCTCCAGGCTTGACCTGATCAGCTGCAGAAACCTGCTGATTTATCTAAACGGAGATCTACAGCGACGCCTGATACCTCTCTTTCACTATGCACTGAAAAGCAGCGGCTTCCTGTTCCTGGGAAACTCTGAAACCATCGGTGACGCTCATCCACTGTTCACGCCGGTCGACCGCAAATGGAAGCTTTTCGCCACCAAGGAACAGCAAGACGTTACCCTGACGCCCCTGTTGCCTCAGAGGCACATGCTTTCCATCTCCAGCCCCCATACACCCTCCTCCGATCCTGAAAGCATGTCACGCAGCAAAGGCAAGTCCGATCTACGGAAACGAACCGAGCAGGCGCTGCTTCGTCACTATGACCCAACGGCCCTGTTGGTCACCGGGCGCGGCGACATCCGCTATATCTACGGTCGCACAGGGCAATTCCTCGAGCCGGCACCGGGGGATCCAACAATGAATGTCTTCAGCATGGCTCGAGAAGGGTTATGTCATGCCATGAGGAACGCCCTACAGCGCGTCGTCACGACCGGGGATTCAGTACGGTTGAAGGGACTGAGAGTCAAGACAAACGGCGACTTCACCCTGGCCGATCTGAGCGTGCATCCCGAGCAACGGACAGGCCACGTTGATACAGAACCGTTGTATCTTGCGATCCTGGAGATCACAGGCTCCGTCGAGGACGGAACCGGCCAAAACATTGAAAAAAGGTCGAAAACAGGAGAATCCGATTCGCGAATCGCCGAGTTGGAGCAAGAGTTGCGGACCAAGGAGGAATACCTCCAGACCACGCTGGAGGAGATGGAGACATCAAACGAGGAATTGAAGTCGACCAACGAAGAGATGCAGTCGGTCAACGAGGAGTTGCAATCGACCAATGAGGAACTGGAGACGTCAAAAGAAGAGCTGCAATCGGTCAACGAGGAACTGGCAACGGTCAACACGGAGCTTCAAGCCAAGGTGGCCGACCTGTCCCGGGTCAACAACGACATGAACAATCTGCTCGCCGGCACGGGTGTTGCCACCCTGTTCGTCGATCATCAGCTCAGGATCACCCGCTTCACACCGGCAACAACCAGGCTGATCAACCTGATCCAGTCCGATGTTGGGCGACCGGTGGGGGATATTGTCTCCAATCTGACAAACTACGATGATTTGACAGAGGATTTAGCACAGGTCCTCAATACCCTGCAGCCTGCGGAAAAAGAGGTCCGCACCAGGCAGGGAGACTGGTATGTCCTAAGGATCGGTCCATATCGCACTCTTAACAATGTCATCGAGGGGGCAGTTATCACCTTCATGGACATCTCCGCACGCAGAAAAATGGAGGAGAGTCTGAAGGAGGCACGCGCCTTTGCCGAAGGGATCGTAGACGCCGTGCGCGAACCATTACTGGTATTGAGCGGAGACCTTCACGTGATCTCGGCCAATCATGCGTTTCAGCAATTCTTCCAACTGCCCCAGTCCGAGATCATCGATCAACCACTAAGCGACCTTGACGAGCACCGCTGGAACGATCCTGAATTGCGTCGGCAACTCTTGGAGACTATCGCTAAAGGAAAGGCACTAGAAGACCATGTGATTGGTTATGAGTCGGCGGCAACCGGGTCGTGCTCTCTCAGCCTCAACGCTAGACGGATCGTCCATCCAGACGCCGATCACGACAACGTCTTGATCACCATCAAGGACACCTCGCCCCGAGTGGACACGCCCAAATCGCCATAGACAGGAAAGAGTCCGAACGCAGCGACGACAGCTCTCTTGGTCGTGTGTTGAGGGCAGAAGTCAGGCCCGTCTCCATCAAGACCTGGCGCCAACTCACCGCACCATCAAGCACAACCTTATATTTCTAAGCATCAAACACGTAGATAAAAGAGGATTCCAGTCTTTTGCTTAATTCGAGGGAGTTGCATCCATGCCTGATCGAACAGATCGAGAACAGCCGGCGCGCCCTCCACCAGAGGTACCGATTCCCCTCAAAGAGCTGCGTCAACGCGCCGAAGCGCAGCTCTGCGCTATCCGTGACGCAGCACTTGTAACCGACAATCAAAGCAATCACGAGTTACGGGTCCATCAGATCGAACTCGAGCTGCAGAACGAAGAACTGCGACGGACGCAAGAAGCCCTAGAGTTGTCCCGCGCCCGCTACTTCGACCTCTACGACCTCGCCCCCGTCGGCTATCTCACCCTGAGTGAGACAGGTATTATCCAGCAGGCAAACCTTGCCGCAGAAACCCTGCTGGGACTATCACGCGCCGGCTTGGTCGGAAAACCCTTGTCGCAATTCATCCTCCCCGAAGACCAAGACATCCACTATCAGCACCGGCGTGCGCTGTGGTCGACAGGAAGGACTCAGCACTACGAGCTTCGCCTTCGCCCATCAACAGCCACACCGATCATCTGGGTCAGCCTGGATGCGTGCTTGGTGCCAGAGACGACCACCGACACGGCTCATCACGACTGGCGCCTGATCATGACGGACATCACCATCCGCAAGCGTGATGAACAAAAGATCATCGATAGCCAGGCACGGCTGCACTTGGTAGCAACACTCGCCGAGCTGGCGTTCTGGGAATGGACGCCGCACACCAACCAAGTGATATTTCCTTTAGAGTGGCAGCGGCAGATGGGGTACGACCAGGGCGCCTTGCCGAAGAACTTCGACGACTGGGCCGAACTGCTACACCCTGATGATCGCGAGCCCAGCCTTGCAAAGCTGCGTGGCTTCGCTGCCAACCGAGAATCGTGCGAAGTACAATATCGGCTACGCCGCAAGGATGGTGCCTACCGCTGGCTCCAGGCCAGACCCGAGGTCATCCAGGACGCCAACAACACATATCAGCGTATCCTGTTGGCGCAGCAGGACATCACCCGCCGCAAGGAGGCTGAACTACACGCACTCCGCCTGGCCCAGCACGATCCACTGACCGGCCTGCCGACACGTCGACTACTCGACCAATTGGCCAATCAAATGCTAGTGAGCGCAAGGCGCAGCAAGCGCCAACTGGCGGTACTGTTCTTCGACCTAGACGATTTCAAAGCGGTTAACGACATGTACGGTCACGCGGTCGGCGACCTGTTGTTGCAAGCGGTGGCCCAGAGACTGCTGACACTGTTCCGAGCAGAGGATATCGTCGCCCGCCTGGGGGGCGATGAGTTCGTCGCCGTACTAAGCAAGATCGACGACGCCACGGACGTCGCTCGCACAGCGGGCAAGGCCATCGCGACCCTGGCGCCTCCGTATACTATCGGTCAGCTGCAACTACACTGCGCACCCAGCCTCGGTATCAGCCTATATCCACAAGATGGCGAGACGATCGAGCAGCTCATGCAAAGCGCCGATTTGGCCATGTACCACGCAAAACAAATCCGCCCGGGACACTATCAATTCGTCACTGCTGCGCTCAACGAGCAGGTAATGAGCAGTGCCACGCTGGAAAGACAGCTGCGTCAAGGAATCGCCAAGGAAGAGTTTCGTGTCGTCTATCAACCGGTCCTGGACTTGAAGCAAGGGTGTCTGCATGGGGCTGAAGCGCTACTGCGATGGCCGCAGCACGACCAGGAACCAATCCCACCCTCAACCTTTCTACCTGTAGCCGAATCACTCCACCTCACCCATGAGATCGGACTTTGGGTCATCCGGGAAGTGTGCCGACAACATCAGTCATGGCGAGTTGCGGGGTTACCCCCGATACCAATCTCAGTAAATGTTTCGACACGAGAGTTTCTTCATCCGCACTTCATTCAAGGACTATGCGACGCTTGCCGAGACGCGGGGACAGAGCCCTCCGCGCTAGTGCTACACCTAAGTGAATCTACCTTGTTCGATTACCCAGACGGCAGCGCAGATCAACTCGCCGCTCTCAGGGCTCTCGGTGTCAAGCTAGTGATTGACGACTTCGGCCTGGGCTGCTCAAGCCTCAGCAAGCTCGATCAACTACCCTTGACCGGACTCCAGATCAACCAAGCGCTGGTACGACAGCTACACACGGCGCGCGGCATGCCAGCCATCATCGACACCATCATCCAGTTCGGGCGGGCCCTAGGACTCGACGTTACCGTCGTCGGCATCGAGAGCGAGGCCGATCAGCGGTTCTTCCACGCGATGGGTTGCGACCATCTTCAGGGCTTCCGCCTCGGCAAGCCGATGACCGGAGGCGCCTTCGCTGAGTGGTATCGCCAGCATCCCGCCACGGCACCACACTAGGCCGGGCGCCGACACACGAACTCCTAGCCCTCCCCCCTCGGCCAGGCGGCGGAGGTGGCGATGACTTGAAGTGCGTTCCAAGCCCGGATACCGGGCGAGCTGAAAATTCAGTACCATTGCCTCGCATCTACCGCAAACGCGGCACGAGCCTTGATCCGACCGCCACCATGGGGCGCGCACTCATCGCAACGGCTGGCTAACGGATCGAAATTTCGGAGCGACTGAGTCGAGCATGGTCAACATCATCGCCATCGCCAATCAGAAGGGCGGAGTCGGCAAGACGACGACCGCGGTCAACCTCGCCGCCTGTCTGGCGGCGATGAAGCGACGCGTGCTGCTGGTCGATCTCGACCCCCAGGGCAACGCCACCATGGGCTGTGGCGTCGACAAGCACGCGCTCGAGCACTCGAGCTGCGACCTGCTGCTCAGCGACATCCCCATCGCCGACTGTCTGCAGCGCATCACCGAGCCCTCGCCCGGTTTCGACCTGCTGCCGGCCAACGCCGATCTCACCGCCGCCGAGGTCGGGCTGATCGACTCGCCCGACCGCGAGCACCGTCTGGCGCGGGTGCTCGAGCGCGCCGCCCAGGCCTATGAGCTGGTGATCGTCGACTGCCCGCCCTCGCTCAACATGCTCACCGTCAACGCCCTGGTCGCCGCGCGCGGGGTGCTGATCCCGATCCAGTGCGAGTACTACGCCCTCGAGGGGCTCTCGGCGCTGCTCGACACCATCGAGCAGATCCGTGCCAACCGCAACGAGACGCTGCGTGTCGAGGGCATCCTGCGCACCATGCACGACCCGCGCAACAACCTCGCCAACCAGGTCTCGACCCAGCTCATCGCGCACTTCAAGGACAAGGTCTACCGCACCATCATCCCGCGCAACGTGCGCCTCGCCGAGGCCCCCAGCCACGGCATGCCGGCCCAGCTCTATGATCCGTCCTCCAAGGGCGCGATCGCCTACATGGCGCTGGCCAGCGAGGTGCTGCGCCGCCAGCAGAAGGGCCGCAACGCCGCCTGACATGGACCAGGAAACCACCCGACCGAACAAGAAGAAGGGGCTGGGGCGCGGACTCGACGCCCTGCTCGGCGCCACCCGTGGCGGTGCCGAGACCGCCTCCCAGTCCGGGGCCGTCGCCACCGCTCAGCCCGGCGATCGCATCGTGCGCCTGCCGCTCGAGCAGCTGCAGCGCGGGCGCTATCAGCCACGCCGCGACTTCGACCCCGAGGCGCTGCGCGAGCTGGCCGAGTCGATCCGCGCCCAGGGCGTGCTGCAGCCGATCCTGGCGCGACCGCTGGCCGAGGGGCGCTACGAGATCGTCGCCGGCGAGCGGCGCTGGCGCGCCTGTCAGCAGGCCGGCCTCAGCGAGATCCCGGCACTGGTGCGCGAACTCGACGCCACCAGCGCGCTGGCCATCGCGCTGATCGAGAACATCCAGCGCGCCGATCTCAATCCGCTGGAAGAGGCCACCGCGCTGCACCGTCTGGTCGAGGAGTTCGAGCTCACCCATCAGGAGGTGGCCGAGGCGGTCGGCAAGTCGCGCACCACCATCTCCAACCTGCTGCGCCTGCTCGAACTCGAGCCCGAGGTCAAGGACCAGCTCGATCATGGCCGCTTGGAGATGGGCCACGCCCGCGCCCTGCTCGGGGTCAAGGGCCAGATGCAGTGCGCGCTCGCCCGACAGGTGGTCGCCGGCGGTCTCTCGGTGCGCGACACCGAGCGACTGGTGCGACGGCAACAGCAGGGCGAGAGCCCGGTGGCGGCAGCGGATCGGAAGGGAGTGACCGACCCCGACATCCGCCGACTGCAGAACGATCTCACCGACCGGCTCGGCGCCGAGGTGCGGATCCAGCACGGCAGCCGCGGCAGCGGCAAGCTGGTGATCAGCTACACCAGCCTCGACGAGCTCGACGGCATCCTCGGCCATATCCGTTGAGCAGTGTGCCGGGCGAGGCCGCCCCCCCGAGAAGGATGCTGAAACACCGGCTCGATCAAAGGGATCCAGCCCCGGGAACGGGTTCGTCGAGACCTTCGTCATCGGCCCGAAACCCGCGCCGCGCAAGGCTCCGGGCACCCCGCGGTTACATTGACCCGATATTAGCGATCCCCTATACTTCGCGTCCGGTGAGCGACGCGCTCAACCAAACCACGATGATCTGATGCAACAGCCGGATGCGCTTCAGGCCGGGAACGTCCTGAAAATACAGACGATCCTCAGCCTGGTGTCGGTGCTACTCGCCCTGCCGTTCGGTCGCTCCGTTGCACTATCGGTCCTCATAGGTTCTGGATCCTGCCTGCTGGCCAACGCCATGCTCGCGGCCTGGGTCTTTCGCGCCTATCGCGCCCAGGCGCCTGAGCGTTTGGTCATGCGTTTTTATCGTGCCGAAGTCGCAAAGATCGCGTTGGTCCTGGGTTTGTTCGTCGTTGCCTTCGCAACATTCGACGACCTGAACATACCGGCATTGCTGGGGGCCTACTTCCTCATGCAAGTGATGCCGATCCTGATCGCGGCCCAACAGGCCAAACGAAACACGAAGTGAGAATGATCGATGGCTGCTACCGAAACGCTCACCGCTGAACAATACATTCAACACCATCTGACCAACCTCACCTTCGGTCTACACCCCGAGCACGGCTTGGGGCTCGCGCACAACAGCGCGGAGGCCGCGGAGATGGGCTTCTGGGCGATCAATCTGGACACCATGTTCTTTTCGATCCTGCTCGGCGGCCTGTTCCTCTGGTTCTTCAAGGGTGTGGCCGAACGCGTCAGCGCCGGCGTGCCGGGTGCGGCGCAGAACTTCGTCGAGTGGATCGTCGACTTCGTCGAGGACAACGTCCGCGGTTCCTTCAGTGGCAAGAACCCGATGGTCGCCCCGCTGGCGCTGACCATCTTCGCCTGGGTCTTCCTGATGAACCTGATGGACCTGCTGCCGGTCGATCTGGTGCCCTATCTGTTCGGCCAGTTCATGGCCCTGTTCGGCGCCGATCCGCACCATGTCTATCTCAAGATCGTGCCGACCACCGATCCCAACGCCACCTTCGGCATGGCCCTGATGGTCTTCATCATGGTGCTCTACTACAGCGTCAAGATGAAAGGCGTCGGTGGCTTCCTCGGCGAGCTGACCCTGCAGCCGTTCGGCAAGTGGGGCATGCCCGCGAACCTGGTGCTCGAAGGGATCAGTCTGATCTCCAAGCCGATCTCGCTCGCCCTGCGACTGTTCGGCAACATGTACGCCGGCGAGATGATCTTCATCCTGATCGCCTTGCTCTACGGTGGCAGCTTCGTGCTCAACGCCACCGGCGGCGTTCTGCAGTTCGTGTGGGCCGTGTTCCACATCCTGATCATCACGCTGCAGGCGTTCATCTTCATGGTGCTGACCATCGTCTATCTCGACATGGCACACCAGGAGCATCACTAAACCCCGTTTTTCAAGGCTCTGACCTTCAATCAAGGCTCTGACCTTCAATCCTGGAGAGAACTATGGAACTCGAAGTCGCACAAGCATTCGCAGAGGTCATCAAGTACATCGGCGCTGGCCTGATGCTGGGTCTGGGCGCAGTCGGCGCCGGCGTCGGCATCGGCGTCCTCGGCGGTCGCTTCCTGGAGGGCGCTGCCCGTCAGCCCGAGCTCATCCCGATGCTGCGCACCCAGTTCTTCATCGTCATGGGCCTGGTCGACGCACTGCCCGTCATCGCGATCGCCATGGGTCTGTTCCTGATGTTCGCTGCCTAGCGCGCATCCTGCTCCCTCCCGCGGGCCGAGAAGACTCCTCGCCCACATGAGGCTCAGGCAAGAGGCATAGGTATGAATATCAATCTGACTCTGTTTGCCCAGATGATCACCTTCGCGGTGTTCGTCGGGTTCTGTATGAAGTATGTGTGGCCGCCCATCGTCAACGCGTTGGCGGAGCGCAAGGCCAAGATCGCCGAAGGCCTCGCCGCCGCCGAACGTGGCCATCAGGAGCAGGCCCTCGGGGAGCAACGCGCACTCGAGCTGATGAAGGAGGCCAAGGTCTCCGCCGCCGAGATCGTCGGTCAGGCCCAGAAGCGGGCCACCGACATCGTCGAGGAGGCCAAGAGCGACGCCCGGACCGAGGGCGATCGGCTGCTCGCCGCGGCGCGCGCCGAGATCGATCAGGAGACCAACCGCGCACGCGAAGAGCTGCGTGAGCGCGTCTCCACGCTCGCCGTCGCGGCAGCGGAGAAGATCCTCCAGAAGGAGATCAACGTCGACGCCCACAAGTCGATCGTCGACTCGTTCGCAAAGCAGCTCTAGGGAATACCCATGGCCGGAGACATCACCACCATCGCACGGCCTTATGCCGAAGCGGCCTTCGAGCGCGCGAAGGAAACCGGACAGGTCGAGGCATGGTCCGACGCACTCGGGCGGTTGGCCGCGGTGGCCGGCGACCCGCAGATGGTCGCGCTGATCGCCAACCCCAACGTGTCCCGCGAGACCATCCGCGACATCACCCTCGAAGTCTGTGGCGAGGACCTGCCGGAGGAGGTTGCCAACCTGCTCCGGTTGCTCGCCGACAACGCACGCCTGGCGGCCGTCCCCGAGATCGCCCGACTGTTCGAAGTCAGCCGCAGCGCCGACGAGGGCATGCGGCGCGTGACCGTACGCAGTGCGTTCGAGATCGACGAGGCGCAACGCGCGGCGCTCGCCACTGCACTGTCCTCGCGTCTTGGCGGGCAGGTGGAGCTCACGGTCGAGACCGACAGCGCGCTGATTGGTGGGCTGGAGATCCGTGCCGGGGACCTGGTGATCGACGACACGGTCCGCGGCAAGATCGACCGACTCGCCAACGCATTGCAATTCTGAACGGGACACCGCCATGCAACTGAATCCATCCGAGATCAGTGATCTCATCAAGCAGAAGATCGAGAAATACGATCTTCAAACCGAGGCCCGTACCGAGGGCACCATCGTCAGCCTGACCGACGGCATCGTGCGTATCCACGGCCTGTCCGACGCTCAGTACTACGAGATGCTGGAGTTCCCCGGCAACACCTACGGCCTGGCGCTGAACCTCGAGCGCGACTCGGTCGGCGCGGTGGTGCTCGGCGACTACACCAACCTCTCCGAGGGCGACTGGGTGCGCTGCACCGGGCGCGTGCTCGAGGTGCCGGTCGGTGAAGGCCTGCTCGGCCGCGTGGTCGACGCGCTCGGCAACCCGATCGACGGCAAGGGCCCGATCGAGGCCGCAGCCACCTCGCCGATCGAGAAGCAGGCCCCCGGCGTCATCGCCCGTCAGTCGGTCGATGAGCCGATGCAGACCGGTCTCAAGGCGATCGACGCCATGGTGCCGGTCGGTCGTGGCCAGCGTGAGCTGATCATCGGCGACCGCCAGACCGGTAAGACCGCGGTGGCGCTCGACGCGATCATCAACCAGAAGGACACCGGCGTTAAGTGCATCTACGTCGCGGTCGGTCAGAAGAACTCGACCATCGCGGCACTGGTGCGCAAGCTCGAAGAGCACGGCGCGATGGATCACACCATCATCGTCTCCGCCAGCGCCTCCGACTCGGCCGCGATGCAGTTCATCGCGCCCTATGCTGGCTGCTCGATGGGTGAGTACTTCCGTGACAAGGGCGAGGACGCGCTGATCGTCTACGACGACCTCACCAAGCAGGCCTGGGCCTACCGTCAGGTGTCGCTGCTGCTGCGTCGTCCGCCGGGTCGCGAAGCCTACCCCGGTGACGTCTTCTACCTGCACTCGCGTCTGCTCGAGCGCGCCGCGCGCGTCAATCCCGACTACGTGGAGAAGGCGACCAACGGTGCGGTCAAGGGCAAGACCGGCTCGCTCACCGCGCTGCCGATCATCGAGACCCAGGCCGGTGACGTCTCGGCATTCGTTCCGACCAACGTGATCTCGATCACCGACGGTCAGATCTTCCTCGAGACCGACCTCTTCAACTCGGGTATCCGTCCGGCCATCAACGCCGGTCTGTCGGTGTCGCGAGTCGGTGGCGCGGCCCAGACCAAGGCGATCAAGAAGCTCGGCGGTGGTATCCGTCTGGCACTCGCGCAGTATCGTGAGCTGGCAGCCTTCTCGCAGTTCGCCTCCGACCTCGACGAGACCACCCGCAAGCAGCTCGAGCGCGGTGAGCGCGTCACCGAGCTGATGAAGCAGGCGCAGTACTCGCCGATGAGCGTCGGCCAGATGGCCGTCTCGCTGTTCGCCGCCAACGAGGGCTACCTCGACGACGTCGACGTCAAGAAGGTCGTCGACTTCGAGGCGGCGCTGCAGGGCTACATGAAGTCCCAGCAGGCCGAGCTGCTCAGCAAGATCGACTCGACCGGCGGCTTCAACGACGAGATCCAGCAGGGTCTGCACGCGGCGCTCAAGGATTTCAAGGCGAACAATACTTGGTAAGCGCCCGCATCCACATGCG
>NZ_RHFJ01000099.1:0-6385 GCF_003718675.1 Marichromatium sp. AB32 | reverse complement strand
ATCTCATCTTCCGATTTAAGGATTGAAGCGCTGAGATGGAACGTCAGAACCCAGTTCTCTCCCCCGTACCGCCCCCCCAGTCGACAACACACCGCCAACGGATATCGGCCCATCTCGACGCAGCCCGCCGGGCCCGTCGACACGGCGACCCCACCACCGCCGTCGCACACTTGCGCGCCGCGCTCGAGCTGCAGCCCGGTCATGTCTCGGCACTGAACAATCTCGGCAACACCCTGCAGTCCGCTGGAGACCTCGAGGCGGCCCTGGCGTGCTACACCCAGGCCATCGAGCAGGCCCCAGAGCAGGCGATCCTGCACTGCAACCTCGCTGGACTGTGGCAGCTCCAGGGCGACCCCGAACGCGCCATCACCGCCTATCGATACGCCATCGAACTGCAGCCAGCGCTTCATCTCGGCCACTACAACCTGGCCAAGATCCTGGCCGCACAGGGCGAGTTCGTGGCGGCCGAGGCGGCCTATCGCGAGACATTGCGGCACGCGCCCGAGCACGCCGAGGCCCATCTCGAACTCGGTCAGCTCTACCACGGGTACGGGTTCATGCCCCGCGCGCTGCACCACTATCGAGCGTCACTGCGACTGAAGCCCTCGGCACAGGGCTACAACGCCCTCGGGGCCGCGCTGCAGGAGTGGGGCAACCTGCGCCTCGCCCGCGCGAGCTACCGGCGCGCCCTGCGCCTCGACCCGAACTTCGAGCAGCGTCGCCACAACCTGGCCCAACTGCACGAGGCCCTCGGTGACCTGCAAGCCGCCCGCACCGACTACGAGCGCGCCCTGGAGGCCGCGCCGGACAACGTCCGGCTGCACTACCAGCTCGAGACCATCCGGCGTCGTCAGGCCGACTGGGAGGACGGCGCGGCACGCCGAGAACGGCTGCGCGCGGTCACCGAGCGCTACCTGACGGGCGAGACGCCGGGCGACGAACCCCCGCTGTTGAGCGCGCTCGCCCTCGACCTGCCGCCCGACTGGTATCGAGCGCTCGCCGAGCGCGCCGCGCGCCGGTTGGCACGGCAGGCCAGAGCGCTGGGCACCACCTTCGCCCCTCCGAGCGACCCGCATCCGGCGCGACTGCGCATCGGTTATCTCTCGCCGGATTTCCGCTGTCATGCCGTCGGCACCCTGGTGGCGGGGCTGTTCGAGCACCATCACCGTCCCGAGTTCGAGATCCACGCCTATGCTCTGGTCCCCGGACGAGACGTCTGGACCGAGCGCATCCGCGCCGGCTGTGACCACTACACCGATCTCTCACGCGCCTCCTCGCTCGCCATCGCGCAACGCATCCACGCCGACGGCATCCATCTGCTGATCGACCTGGCCGGCTACACCTCCCATGCACGCCCCCTGGTCCTGGCCCTGCGTCCCGCCCCGATCCAGATCCAGTACCTCGGCTACCCCGGCACCCTCGGGGCGGACTTCGTCCCCTATCTCATCGCCGACCGCCACCTGATCCCGCCAGCACACAGCGCACACTACAGCGAGCAGGTGATCCGCCTGCCCAACGCCTGGGCCTGTGCGCCGCTGGAGGTCGGGGAGCCGGGTGAGGGACGGGCCGAGTGCGGGCTGCCGCAGTCCGGCGTCGTCTATTGCTGCCACAACGCCATCCACAAGATCGACCCCGAGACCTTCACGCTGTGGATGCGTATCCTCGCGCAGGTGCCCGACAGTGTGCTGTGGCTGCTCGACGGCGAGCGCACCGGCAGCAACGCGCGCTTGCGCGCCACCGCCGCGGCCGCCGGCATCGATCCACGACGGCTGGTCTTCGCCCCCAAGCGGCCACACGCCGAGTACCTCGCCCGCTACCGCCTGGCCGATCTCTTCCTCGACACCCCGGCCTACAACGCCGGGGCCACCGCCGTCGGCGCACTGTCCGCCGGGCTGCCGGTGCTCACCTGTCCGGGGACGCACTATGCCGCGCGCATGGGCGCGAGCCTGTGTCATGCCGTGGGACTGCCGGAGCTGGTCTGCAACACGCCCGCTGACTATGTCGAGCGCGCCGTCGCGCTCGGGCGCAATCCGGCGCGACTCGCCGCGCTCGGACGACGCCTGAGCGCTGGCCGCGACGCCGCGCCACTGTTCCGACCGGCCGAGTTCGTCACCGCGCTCGAAGAGACCTACCGCACCCTCTGGCACGACTACCGCCTCACAGCCACCGCCCCCCGGACGTCCCCATGACCGACCCACGCCCCAGGCTCCAGGCCTCTCCCGGGTTCTGGCACTGGCTCGCGCGCCAGCGCGTCAGTCTCGCCTTCACCACCTATCAGACCAACCGTCTGTTCCTCGTCGGGCGGACACCGGAGCCCGGGCGGTTGGCGCTGCACGAGCGCTTGTTCGACAAGCCGATGGGGCTGTTCTGGCAGCACGACACCCTGACCATGGGCTGTCGCTACCAGATCTGGCAGCTCGACAACCGACTCGCCCCGGGGGCGAGTCACGAGGGCGGCGACCGGCTCTACGTCCCCCGTCAGTGCTGGATCACCGGGGACGTCAACGCCCACGACCTCGTCATCGACGGCGAGGGACGGGTGCTGTTCGTCAACACCGACTTCAGCTGTCTGGCCACCCTCGACCCGGACCACAGCTTCGTCCCACTGTGGCAACCGCCGTTCATCACCCGGCTGGCCGCCGAGGACCGCTGCCACCTCAACGGCCTGGCCCTGCAGGACGGCGCACCGACCTGGATGACCGCCTGCAGCCGCACCGACACCGCCGCCGGCTGGCGCCATCACCGCCACGACGGCGGCTGCGTGCTGCACCTGCCGAGCAACACGGTCGCGGCCACCGGGCTGTCGATGCCGCACTCGCCGCGCTGGTATCGCGACCGGCTGTGGCTGCTCGACTCCGGCAACGGTGCGCTGGGATACCTCGACGAGGGGCGCTTCGAGCCGGTGGCCGACTGCCCCGGCTTCGCGCGCGGGCTCGCCTTCCACGGCGACTTCGCCCTGGTCGGGCTCTCGCGACTACGCGAGCGCAGCTTCGGCGGGCTGGCACTCGAGCAGCGGCTCGCCGCCGACGGTCGACGCGCCCAGTGCGGGCTGGCCGTCATCGACCTGGTCCACGGACAGGTGCTCGAGTGGTTGCGCTTCGACAGCGTGATCGAGGAACTCTTCGACCTGGTGGTCATCCCCGAGGCGCGTCAACCACGGGCGCTCGGACTGCAGGACGACACCATCGAACGCCTGGTCAGCTTCCCCGGGAGCGCCGGGCTGGTCGTCACCAAGCCGACGCTCAAGCGGCCGGGACAGGGTGCCCCGCCACCGACCGCCGGCCTGCCGCGCGCACCGGCGCACGACCCGGCGATCCGCTTCCAGCAGGTCCACCACCTCAGCCCGGACAACCTCGCGCCCTATGCCGCGCTGACCTGGCCGCGGCTCGATCAGCGCTGGCACACCCAGCCACCGGACGGCGAGATCGTCGGGGTCTCGGCGGTGATCGGCGACGCCCTGATCGGGCTGGCCGTTGCCGAGTGCCGAGCACCGTCCGATCACGCCGAGCTGATCTCGCTGTTCGTGCTGCCCGAGTACCGCGGACGCGGCGTCGCCACCCGAATGCTCGCCCATCTGCGCCGGACGCTCGGGGTAGCGCTGCGCGAACCCGGGATGAACGGATGACCCGACCAGCGCCCCCGGGCGATCGAGACACCGGACCACGCGGTCATCACGTCATGGGGCTGTCATGGCATGAGCACCGAGGTCACCGGCACGGCAATGCCCCGACCCGACGTCCCGAGACGGGCCGTCAAGCGACCAACCAGCGCGCGACGCCACGCGACCGGACGACCGACCGATTCCTGATCACGCGCGTATCAATCGCCACTGCTTTCACAAGGAGCTGAGATGTCGACCCCCAACTTCCCATCCTCGCAGACTAACCCACTGGGACTGAGTAACGTCGGTGGCTATGCCACCCCGACCATCGCCGACATCGATGCCGACGGCGACCTCGACGTCTTCGTCGGCAATAACTTGGGCGAACTCCTGCTCTTCACGAACACCGGCGACGCCAGCAACCCGGCCTTCAGCTCAGCGATCACCAACCCCTTCAGCCTGAGCAATGTCGGCAACGGTGCAACCCCGAGCCTGGTCGACCTCGACGGCGATGGTGACCTCGATCTCGTCGTCGGGAACTGGAGCGGCGACCTCCTGTTCTTCGAGAACACCGGCACGGCATCCGAGGCCGACTTCGCCTCCCCCGCCACCAATCCATATAACCTCACGATTGCTGGGAGCAATGCCACCCCTGCCTTAGCCGACATCGACGACGACGGACACCTCGACGCCTTCGTCGGCAACGAGCATGGTGAACTCTTGTATTTCCACAACACGGGCAGCGCCACCCAGCCGGACTTCGCCACCCCCTCTGCTTCACCGTTCGGCCTGAGCCCGGTCGACAGAAGCACCAAGCCAACCCTGGCCGACATCGACAACGACGGTCTCATCGATGCCGTCATCGGCAACAGCTCTGGTAGCATCCAGTACTTCAAGAACACGGGCAGCGCGACCCAGCCGGACTTCGCCGACGCCTACGACCTGGGCCATATCGCTTGGGCCGTCCAGCCAGCCCTGGCCGACATCGACGGTGATGGCCAGCTCGACGTCCTCGCCGGAACCGGTTCCAACCCTAACCCCTATCTGTTCGAGAACACCGGCAGCCCGAGCGCCCCGGCATTCGCCAGCGCAGTCAGCAACGCATACGGACTGAACGGCGAGGGCACCCATATCGCCCCCGCCTTCGCCGACATCGACGCCGACGGCGATCTCGACGCCCTGGTCGGCAACTACGAAGGTGACCTGCTGCTATTCCGCAACGGTACCTCGCCCGGCGTCACCCTGAGCCAATCCTCGGTCGAGGTCACCGAGGGCGGTGCCACCGCCACCTATACCCTGGTCCTCGACACCCAGCCCAGCGCCGACGTCACCGTCACCCTCGACACCACCAACGATCAGGTGAGCGTCGATCAGACGACGCTCACCTTCACCCCGGAGGACTGGGACACCCCGCAACAGGTCACCGTCACCGCCGTCGACGACAGCGTCGGCGAGGGTCCGCACCGGGGCGTCATCAGCCACACCGTCACCAGCACCGACGCCGGCTACGACGGGGCGGCGATCGACAACGTCCAGGTCGCCGTCACCGACGACGACCTGCCGACCGAGGAACCGACCTTCCAGCCCCCACAGGTCAACCCACTGGGACTGGACGACGTCGGCGCCTCTGCCTCCCCGACCTTCGCCGACATCGATGCCGACGGCGACCTTGACGTCTTCGTCGGCAATGACTCCGGCGACCTCCTGTTCTTCGAGAACACCGGCGGCGCCAGCAACCCGGACTTCAGCTCAGCGAGCACCAATCCCTTCGGCCTGAGTAATGTCGACAATTATACTGCCCCGAGCCTGGCCGACCTCGACGGCGATGGTGATCTCGATCTCGTCGTCGGGAACTGGAGAGGCGACCTCCTGTTCTTCGAGAACACCGGCACGGCATCCGAGGCCGCCTTCGCCCCACCCACCACCAATCCATTCAACTTACCGTCCACTGGGATGCTCCTCGCCACGCCAGTCCTTACTGACCTCAACGACGATGGACGCATCGACGCCTTTGTCAGTTATTACAATGGCAAATTCATGTACTTCCAGAACACGGGCAGCCCTACCCAGCCGGACTTCGTCACCTTTGATTCACCTTCATTGCCTTTCATGGATCTGTGGGTCTACCCAGCACTGGCCGACATCGACGGCGATGATCTATTCGAACTGCTCGTCGGCAATTCTGACGGTGATATCTTCTTATTCGAGAACATCGGCAGTGCGACTGCCCCGAGTTTCGACTTTACCGTTATGAATCCATATGGGCTGAGCGATATGGGCTTACATATCTCGCCCGCCCTCGCCGATCTCGACGCCGACGGCGATCTCGACGCCCTGGTCGGCAACTCCGACGGTGACCTGCTGCTGCTTCTCAATGGGGAGACGAGCGGAGGGGGCGGCAGTGGATCGAGCCCGGACCGCGACGATGAGGGTGATGGCGATCTCTTCGTCGGCGAGGACGGCGCCATCCTCGACGACGGTCGCATCGACACCGGGCTCAACCCCACCGAGAGCTTCACCGACACCACCCTCGACGGCGCCCCGGTGACCACCGGCACCACCACCGACAGTCGCACCGGCGAGTCTGTCGCGGTGGTGGTCAGCGACCCGAGCGCCCCCGGCGAGCGCACCGACGTCGATCCGACCACCCCCGAGGTCGACATCCCGATCGGCGGGCTGGTGGTGAGCAAGCCCGAGTCGCTCGGGCTGATCGCCACCAGCCGGGTGAGCACCGAGCGCAGCGCGCTCGAGACCCTCACCGGCGGCGACGACGCCGCAGCCGAC
>NZ_RHFJ01000098.1:0-6464 GCF_003718675.1 Marichromatium sp. AB32 | reverse complement strand
CATCGCCGCCGGGGTCATCGCCGCCGGGGTCATCGCCGCCGGGGTCATCGCCGCCGGGGTCATCGCCGCCGGGGTCATCGCCGCCGGGGTCATCGCCGCCGGGGTCATCGCCGCCGGGGTCATCGCCACCGGGGTCATCGCCACCGGGGTCATCGCCGCCGGGGTCATCGCCGCCGGGGTCATCGCCGCCGGGGTCATCGCCGCCGGGATCGTCGCCACCCGGATTCATGATGTCGTCGTAATCGCCGCGGACCTCATAATCAACGTAAACCCAGCATCGGTTCTGCTCATCAACCGACGTGTCCACGATATATTGCTGACACAGCAATTCAGGATCGTCAGGAACAATGATGCGGTCTTTGTAGTTGTGACACTGACCGATCTCGCTTGTAACGGCCAGCTCAATCCATTCCGACGGCAATTCAGTACAGGGATCGGGAATACATTCGCGAGTCTCATAATTAAGAATATGCCCCTGAGGGCAACCGCAGACGCCAGACCAGCGATCTAAAATCGTCGAACAGGGAGGACGGCAATACGCGCGATTGGCGCAGATATCGCCATAGGGGACGCCCACGTCACACGACGCTACAGCCACGTTAACGTGATGGCTGGGAATGCCATACGGATTATCGCCAGCCTCAACACAAACCTCGGCCCACTCCTGGTCTGTGCCAACATCGCCCTTGGTGAGCAAGTTAACGATGTACTGATCGTATTTCGATCTCCAGCCGGTACGCGTGACATCGGCACGCACGTGAAGTGGGTCCATCGGCTCAAACTGCGCATAGGCCAGATCCGGCAACACCGAAAGCATAGAAGTCAGCAGCAGAGCCGACGCGATAAAAGCGCGCATCACCACAACCCCCATACCAGCATCAAGGCGGCCAAAATGCCCGAGAAAAACAGGATCAATTCAACGAGAGAAGCAACCTCAATCATCACTAGAACCCCCGCGCAATATCAACTCGAGCAAAAGACGAGCAGCCCACACAGGCACAAAAAGCATACACCCAACCTGAAAACCTGCTATCACCGCCGCCGTATAATTCGAGTAATCCGCATCCATAAAACACCCACGCACAAAAAAGGGGGCTAATAGCCCCCTGTAGAAAACACAGATGCGATAGGATCAGCGCCCAATGAAACCGAGAAGGATCTTAGCCCCGCGCTTGGCGACCAGCAAACCCGCAATCGCCACCGCGATCGTACCGATACCCGTCAGCACAGCCGACCAATCCACAGCCGCAGTGATCGTCGTGTAATCCATCGTTCCATCTCCTCTTTTACGATCCCTAAAAAATGTCGCCGCATTCGCGGGGATCTGCGCGAACACTTCAAGACTTACGCTGCCATTTTCATGGCATTTTGAATCACGCCCACGAGATCGAATTCTTCGATCACATCCAACGCCACAACAGTCAACACCGCTTTGTTCCCAGCCCCCGGACGAGAGCCGAAATCGAGATCACAGACACACGGCACACGACCGCGCAAATCTGACATCAGATCCAGAGATGCAGAAATCTTCGTGGGCTTCTGGCCCAACTCTCCATCCCGATACTGGTTCAGGTACCAGATCGAGAGCCCGCGCCGAGATTCGCCGGTGCGCTCGTCTTGCATTTCCCACGGGTCCACCGACAACACCAACACACGATCCGCCATGATCCACTCCCGTTTTAACTGTCCCCATAGATATGAAATGCATCCGGTGGGGCTACCCGGTGCATAATGATTGTGAAACATTCACACCCTTAGCGCAATATGATTAGGGGATGAAAATTCGAACATCCCTCGCGCTCGACGAAAACCTTATAAAAATCCTCGACTTAGAGGCTAAAAAATTAGGGCTCAGTCGATCCGCATACGTGCAAATGCTGCTCTCAAGCCGACACGGATGCCCCCTCATCCACCGCGGCGACGATCATCAATGCCCCTGTAATGAGCCAACATCGCCGAAATCCCGGCCAGATTAGCCCGATCAGCCAAATCTAAAACATCGGCATGGAGGCCGTACCGACACACTAATACCCAGTCCTCCACCGATATAGACCCCAACAGTTCCGCCGACTCATCGAGCGAAGACGCATGCTCTTCGTCTGACACATCACTAACACCAAAACGATCCTTAAGACCAGGACTCCAAAAAAGCTGCCGCCGCCCTTTGATACTACGGGCATAATCCCGCCACAGACTCGCCGCTCTATCTCGAGACGAATCATCCAAATCATCAGAAACAACGTCATCCAAAAGTTGCATTGGCGACCGACTCGAACCACGTCCGGCCTTGATATGACCCTTCACCAACTCTTGATCTAGTCCCCACTTCGCGGCATACCGTCCGGCCTCCATACCGTCCCGCACATCCAATCCACGTTTAAGCGACGGCTCGCCCAGTCCCGACCGTAAACACGCCGACCTCCAGCGCCGGTAAAGCTCAGCCTTCAACAGCGCGCGATCTCCACCGCCAGAGACAAAAATCAACTCGTGAATATGAGGATGCCAACCGTTGGCCTCACCATGCGTGATCTCAAATGCCTGTATACCGCCAATCCAACCGTAACGCGCTCGCAATGCCGAAAATGCCTTCCCCCCACGCATCAACCGACGAGCATTCGCCAACGATGCAAGAGTTTCTTTCAAATTGTCATGACGCCCGTGAGAAAACGTATACGTCAACAACCAGACAGAACCACCCTCTCGCCCCCATTCAGACATCGCATGCAAGACCTCATGCCGCCGACGCTCAGAAATTTTCGCGGCGCAAACAGCGCAGAGCCAGACGGACCCACAAACCATCAAATTTTTGAAATGCGCCCGCCCATGCTCCAGAGAACGCCATATCTCCACCTCTACAGCATCTCTCGCCAGGACATGATGACAACAACGAACCCGATGCCGCGTCGGCAACAAGCGACGTGCAGTCGCCAACCGCAGATAGCGGCGAACGCGGACAAGGGACAAATCCTCAACAATCCGATACTCAGTCCCGCGACGCTCCAAACACAGCAACTCGCCTGTCTCTACGTCCTCAACTGTCTGACGCGCCCTGTCCGGCACTGACGCGCCTAAATCACTGATATTCTTAGAGGTGGGAAGAGGATTTCGTATACATACCAAGGGCGGCTCCGCCGCCGCTGGAGACGGCCTCTCCGCAGGCTGCGAGGCAGTCTCCAGCGGCGGCACGGAACCGCCAAAGGAACGATCCTCATCCACGCCTAGCCCTAGCTGTTCGACTCGTCCATACTCGCTCATGCCGATCCCATCCATTCCAGTCCCGATCGGTAAGGCGGACGTGGCCAGACGTCCGCCTAACTTTTTCTAACATAGTGTGAATCTTTCACACCATCGCTGCTGAAAGATCCTCGCAAGGTTTGTCCAAAAACGGGCAAACGCTCCCTCTCCCTGAGACCTCATCTCGCCGTTTTTCACCGGAGCTTCGTCACTGCGTTCCTCAGATTATTTGATTTTTGAATCAGTAATCTTTGAGCCCCAAAAGCGGTCTTCAGGGAGTGAATTGCTTACACATCGCCCAATGAAACGAGCACTGATAGACGTCACTTTGTTCCGTCGTCCACGGTCAGCGGCTCAATGTCAGACGGAGACCCATACCGATCGCGATAAACATGGTGCTCATCGCAATCAGCAACCAACCCCATCTGACACAAAACATCTCGCTCCCACGAACCAGGACGACGAGACCCATCAGCAACACACTGCACCAAATACTCCAACAGCTCATCAACAGAACCAATACGATTAGGAGCACCACAGGAACGATGCAACTGCACCAAATACTCCAACTCACTCAACAAGTGCTCAGGCAAAGAGAACTGAGACATATCACACTCCCACAGAAGACGAGTGATAGTGAGCGCTCGACAAGGAATGACCCACACGAGAAAGGCCCGATTCAATGTCGGCTACTGTCCGCTTACCCACACCCGGAATCTGTAGCAGACGCACAATATCAATATCAATCAAGTCCTTCACTGTATCCACTCCAGCTGCTTGCAACACGGCCACTGTCCGCTGCTGCAAACCAAGAGCCGAAATAGAGTTTTGACTTGAATTCAATTCAGGGGACAAAACACGATCCACGCTATAAAGAATACGAGCATGATTACCACCAACCTTCTTACCAACGTAAACGCGCTCGATGTCCTTCATAATCGCATTCACAGAGCGATAGTGTTTCCGACCCCCGCGAGCATTCATAACCATGCACCATGAATCGGAATCATCAGATGGGTCGACATATGACACATACAGATAATACCCATCATCAACAGGCTGAATAAGCCAGCCCCAAGGCACGCACACCATACGAGCAAAATTCGAAATTGTGTTACCGGTCATCGTCTTTTTACTCCACTGTTATCTACAACCACAACCAAATGTTAGGACAAAAAGCCGAAAACGTCAACACAAAAAGCATAATTTGCAAAATCATTACTGAGAAACTGTTCCACGTGGAACAATGCGAGGCGCAGAAGCAATCACCTCCTCATCCCGAATAGCCGACAGAAAACCGGGCTCTATGCCAGACGCCGGATCAGGAACGCGAACATCGACAGCATCACTGTCAGGATCAACCGCAGCCCAGACATCAACAGTACGACCTGTATGCTCAGACGCCCACTCGTCGCCATCAACACGACACCAGCGTTCACCGCTCCGCAACTCACAATCCACATCACGCAAAAAGCGGCGATCCTGGCCGCGAGTCAAAATGACACGATTAGAACCAGATGTCGGCCCAGTGTGCAGCTCCACATATGCACTCAACCGCCAATCACTCAGAGAGCGTTCCTCCGACTGCTCAACCTGCTGGACCTGCTGGACCTGCTGGACCTGCTGGACCTGCTCGACCTGCTGGACCTGCTGGACCTGCTCGACCTGCTGGACCTGCTGGACCTGCTGGACCTGCTCGACCTGCTCAGACCCCAAGAAGAAATCCACATGCGATAGCGCATACCAAATCGCCAGTAACGAGAATACAGGACCAGCAAGAGATGCCTTCATCTTCCAATCCCACACAGACGAATCCTTGTCCGCTCGCAACTCCTTAACGTCAACAACGTCCGCATCCGCTTGAGTGTGCGAAACATACAACGCCGTATAACAATCCTGATACTTCCCGACATATCCACGGATATGCATCCGCTTTAGAGGGCGCGCAGTATCTTGCCAGCCCTGATAAACATCGCAACGATAACGACGTTCAGCGCCTACAGCGTCTAGCTTCATAATCACATAGGTCTTATCGACCTTGCTTCGAATGAAAGCTGCAATGTCTGTAGATCCCTGCGAAATCAACACTATCTCCATAGACAGCATCGCATCACCCACAGGCCCCACACGATGACGATGCATAGCAATCCATTCTCGAGCCCTAGGATTGACGGTGCTGGCTTTAACGCCAGATGGAAAAACCGAACCCACCTCATCGAGAACAACCAAACAACCATGAGGAAATGAATCCCAAACATCGGGATCATCAACATCAATGCCACCAATATCGGCAGCAGGATAACGCTTCAAAATCTCATCGTGATCTAGCGGAATATTCGTACGAATAGGCCGACCAACATCCAGCGCAGGCACAATAGTCAACGCCACAGCGCTATAGCTCTTCCCAGCACCCGGAGCCCCAGTCAACAAGGTAATAGCCATGTCTCACCCAATCACAGGAATACGACGGATAAGAAAACGGATCAAATAAGCCGAACCGATTACACTTAGCCCCCACTCAAATTGACCCACAGATACCAAATAAACCACACCCGGAGGAATGTTTGAAAAAACGCTTCCAGCCGAAACCAAAAAATCAGGAACCGGAAGGGCCTCAATCAAAGAGGCTAAAGCCTCAAGCAATCCACTATAAGCCCACTGAATAACATCCTGAATCAACCCAAGAAACCATTCTGTAACGGCTTCCCAAAAAGCCAAAAGCCAATCCAGAAACGATTGAAGAAGCCGCGTCAAATCCATAACACCCCACCCCCTTATGCACTAGCCAGAATTCGATAACCCACCAACACCCAAAGCGCCATGAACGCAGCAGACAACGCAGGACGAATCGTCTCGAACACAGAACAGACGAAATCCGTCCTAATCGTCGTACCCCAGACACCCAAATTGATAGAGACGTCTAACGGACACGCACCCGCAGACGGAAACGACTCACCGATATCAGCAATAGCAGACAATAACGGAGCATCACGCACCCGAGCCATAAACGCCTCAGATGAATCCGAAAACGTCGCTACATCGTCAATACGCGCACCCTCAAAGGACGGCTCAGAAACAACGCCATCACCCAATAAAGAGCCAACATCGCCGCCGGGGTCATCGCCGCCGGGGTCATCGCCGCCGGGGTCATCGCCGCCGGGGTCATCGCCGCCGGGGTCATCGCCGCCGGGGTCATCGCCGCCGGGGTCATCGCCGCCGGGGTCATCGCC
>NZ_RHFJ01000097.1:0-6514 GCF_003718675.1 Marichromatium sp. AB32 | reverse complement strand
GTCGCCCTCGGCGCCGCCATGCGGAAACTCGCCCACATCTGCTTCGGTGTGTTCAAGAACCGTCGTCCCTACCAGCCCGATTACGCTTCCGCGGCTTGACGGGAAAGACGGTATCTTGGCGGTTCAATCTTCTGGCCGCTGGCCGCTGGCCGCTGGCCGCTGGCCGCTGGCCGCTCGCAGTTGTGCGCCGCCGCCGCAAATGGGACCATAAGCAACTGATTACAGCGAGACTCAGGACAGCCCGTGCCCGCGACGCCCCGATCCCAGCAGCCGAATCCCGTCCAGTCGATGCGCCGCGCCGTGGCGCGGCGGTGGGGCTGATCCCATGGCCACGACCCGCAAGACCCGTCGCCGTCCGCCGCGCAAGCGTGGCGGCAAGATCCTCGGCTTCCTGATCCGGGTGGGGCTGTTGCTCGCGCTCGCCATCGGGCTCGGCACCACCCTCTACGGCATCCATCTCGACCGGGTGGTGCGCGCCAAGTTCGAGGGGCAGCGGTGGGCGCTGCCGGCGCGCGTCTATGCCCGTCCGCTGGAGCTCTATGCCGGGCGCCAGCTTGCCGTCGACGAACTCGAACAGGAGTTGCAACGGCTCAACTATCGCCGGCTCGCCAACCCCGACAGCCCCGGTAGCTATCACCGTGAGGGCGAGCAGATCGTGCTGCGAACCCGTCCCTTCCGCTTCTGGGATGGGCGCGAGTCGAGCCGTGGCCTGCGGGTGCGCTTCGACGGCCACCGGGTGAGCGTGCTGGAGGCCGTCGACGGCGGTCCCGATCCGGCGCTGGTGCGGCTCGACGCGATGCTGATCGCGAGCATCTATCCGACCCACAACGAGGACCGCATCCTGGTGCGGCGCAAGGATCTGCCCGAGCTACTGGTGCACACCCTCTATGCGGTCGAGGATCGCAGCTTCGAGCGCCACCTCGGTGTCGACCCGCGCGGTATCGCTCGCGCCGCCTACAGCAACCTGATGGCCGGCGGCGTGGTCGAGGGGGCCAGTACCCTGACCCAGCAGCTGGTGAAGAACTTCTATCTCTCCGCCGAACGCACCCTCGAGCGCAAGCTCAAGGAGGCGTTCATGGCGGTGCTGCTCGAGCGCCGTTATACCAAGGGCGAGATCCTCGAGGCCTACGCCAACGAGATCTATCTCGGTCAGGACGGCAGCCGCGCGATCCACGGCTTCGGGCTGGCCAGTCGCTTCTATTTCAACAAGTCGCTGGCCGATCTCGATGTCGCCGAGACCGCGTTGCTGGTCGGCATGGTGCAGGCGCCCTCGAGCCTCGATCCGCGACGTCGCCCCGAGGCGGCGCTCAAGCGGCGTAATCTGGTGCTCGACGTCATGGTGCGCGACGGTGTGGTCGATGCCGCCACCGCCGCCGCGGCCAAGGACGCGCCGCTCGGGGTGGTCGACGGTGGCGGGCGTCCGGCCGGCGAGTATCCGGCCTTCATCACCCTGGTGCGGCGCCAGCTGCAGCGCGACTATCGCGACGAGGACCTGCGCTCCGAGGGGCTCAACATCTTCACCACGCTCGATCCGCTGGTACAGACCACGGTCGAGCGCTCGGTGCCGGAGCGTCTGGGGGCGATCGAGTCGGCGCGCGGCAAGCGCAAGGGCTCACTGGAGGCCGCGGCGGTGGTCACCTCGGTCGCCCAGGGCGAGGTGCTGGCACTGGTCGGCGGACGCGATTCGGCCTATGCCGGATTCAATCGTGCGCTCGACTCGGTGCGCTCGATCGGCTCGCTGGTCAAGCCGGTGGTCTATCTCACTGCGCTCACCCACCCCGAGCGCTACAGCCTCTCGACCATCATCGAGGACAAGGCGGTGAGCATCCCCGACGGCACCGGGTCGCGCTGGGAGCCGAGCAACTACAGCCATCGCGTTTATGGCAAGCTGCCGCTCTACGAGGGGCTGGTGCGCTCGCTCAACCTCGCCACCGTCAACCTCGGCATGGACCTGGGCGTCGACGAGGTGGTCGACAATCTCTACCGGCTCGGTGCCCAGCGGCGCATCTCGGCGGTGCCGGCGATGCTGCTCGGTGCGGTCAACCTCTCGCCGCTGGAGGTGGCCCAGGTCTACCAGTCGATCGCCGCCGGCGGCTATCGCTCGCCGTTGCGTGCGATCCGCGAGGTGGTCGACGCCGAGGGGCGTCCGCTCAACCGCTATCCGCTGGCCGTCGAGTCGGTGGTCGATCCCCGCGCGGCCTATCTCACCACCTGGGCGATGGAGCGGGTGGTCGAGCGCGGCACTGCCGCCTGGCTGGGACGTCAGCTGCCTGATGGCATGAGCATGGCCGGCAAGACCGGTACCACCAACGGACTGCGCGACAGCTGGTTTGCCGGCTTCTCGGGCGACAAGGTCGCCGTGGTCTGGGTCGGGCGCGACGACTTCAAGCCGATGGGGCTGACCGGCAGTAGCGGCGCGCTGCGGGTCTGGGGCGACTTCATGCTCAAGCTCGAGAACGAGCCGCTGGCGCCGCTGCGCCCGGAGGGCGTGGTGACGGCGCAGGTTTGCGATGGCGCCGAGATGCCTTATGTCGCCGACTATGTCCCGAGCGCCGACAGTTGCGGTGGCGACGAGTCGGCCGAGGAGCAGGAGGGCGAGGCCGTGGCCGAGGGGGCGGCGCAGGATGAAGAGCCTGCGCCGCCCGAGCGTTCACGCCCCGCCAGGGAACAGAACCTCTTCATGAGCGATTTCTACAACTGACGATGCGAGCCTTCATCATCCTGATCGCCGTCCTGGCGCTGAGTGCCTGCGCCGGCCAACCCCGTCAAGGGGACCCCGCACCCGTGGTCCGGGTGACCCCGCGCCCCGAGCAGGCGCCGACCCCGGAGTCGGCCGAATCCGCCGCCGAGGATCCGGCGGTCGCGGAGCCGCAGACCGAGGTCTATGCCTATCGCGACCCGGCGCAGCTCCCGGCGCCCGAGGTGGTTGCCGAGCCAGGTCCGACCGGCTCCACTGTGCCGGCGCTGGTCTCCGAGGCGCCGACCCAATCTCCGACGCCGACGCCGGCGCCGGTCGAACAGCGCCCGAGCGCCCCGAGCGTGCGCTCGAACGCGCCAGCGGCCATCACCCCGCCGCCGCCGGAGACGCCTCGTACCGCGGCGGTGAGCACGCCTCAGCAGGCCCCGGCGCAACCCGCGCCTGCGCCGGCCTCCTCGGTGAGCGCGCCCGATCTGCCGGCTGCCGCCGAGGCCCTGGCGCGACAGGCCGAGCGCCAGCGTCAGTCGGGCGACTATGCCGGCGCCGCCGCCTCGCTCGAGCGCTCGCTGCGCATCGCGCCCAAGCAGGCCTATCTGTGGAACAGGCTGGCGCGGGTGCGGCTCGAGCAGGGCCAGACCGGGCAGGCGGGCAATCTCGCCTCGCGCTCCAACAACCTCGCGGGCGAGGACGCGGCGGTACGTCGTGACAACTGGCTGATCATCGCCGATGTGCGTCGGCGCGCCGGTGACGCCGCCGGTGCGAGCGAGGCCGAACGTCGCGCCAGCGGCGGTTGAGCGCGACGGGCACGGCGACGGCCAGGGTGGACCGCATGGAGCTTGCGCGGGTCTTCGGCGACGACGGGCCGTTGAGCGCCCGCGTGCCGGGGTTCCGGACGCGTCAGCCGCAGCGCGAGATGGCCGAGCGGGTCGGCGCCGTGATCGACGGCGGCGGGGTGCTGGTGTGCGAGGCCGGCACCGGCACCGGCAAGACCTTCGCCTATCTGGTCCCGGCGATCCTCTCCGGGCGCAAGGTGCTGATCTCCACCGGTACCCGCAACCTCCAGGACCAGCTCTTCCATCGCGACCTGCCGCTGATCCGCGACGCCCTCGGCCTGCCGTTGCGCGCCGCGCTGCTCAAGGGGCGGGCGAACTATCTCTGCGTCCACCGCCTGGGTCTCGCGCTCGACGAGCCGGGGCGTCACGATCGGGTGTTGCGCGCACACCTCGAGCAGGTGCGCGACTGGTCGGCCAATACCCGCAGCGGTGACATCGCCGAGCTGCCGCTCCCGGACGAGAGCCCGGTGTGGCCGCTGGTGACCTCGACCACCGACAACTGTCTCGGCCAGGAGTGTCCGCAGTGGCAGTCCTGCCATCTGCTCGCCGCCCGGCGCGAGGCCCAGGCCGCCGACCTGGTGGTGGTCAACCATCATCTGTTCTGCGCCGACCTGGCGCTCAAGGACGAGGGTTTCGGCGACATCCTGCCCGGCGCCGACTGCTTCATCCTCGACGAGGCCCACCAGCTGCCCGATACCGCCTCGACCTTCTTCGGCATGGCGTTGAGCAGCCGTCAGCTGCACGACCTGCTGCGCGACACCGAGCTGGAGTACCAGCGCGAGGCGGGCGACGTGCCCGAGCTGCTCGAGCACTGCGCCCGGGTGCGCCGGGTGCTGCAGGACCTGCGTCTGGCGCTCGGCAGCGGCGAGCGGCGCGGCCCCTGGGAGTCGCTCAAGGAGGAGCCTGCGGTGATACGCGCGCTCGATGCCCTGGCGCGTCGTCTGACCGCGCTCGGCGAGGGGCTCGGTGCGCTCGGCGGGCGGGGCAAGGGGCTTGATGCCTGTGCCGAGCGCGCCACCGAGCTGCTGGCGCGGCTGCAGACCCTGCTCGGCGAGCCCGACGAACGGGTGGTGCGCTGGTTCGAGACCCAGGGGCGTGGTTTCCGTCTGCACCAGACCCCGCTCGAGGTCTCCGGGGTGTTCCGTGCCCAGATGGCGCGACCCGGCACCGCCTGGGTGCTGACCTCGGCGACCCTGGCCGTGGGCGACGACTTCGGTCATTTCATCCGCCGGCTCGGGCTCGACGAGGCCGAGACCGCGCGCTGGGAGAGCCCCTTCGACTACTCCAGCCAGGCGCTCTGGTTCGTCCCCCGCGGTCTGTCCAAGCCCTCGGAACCGGACTACAACCAGCAGGTGCTGGCGCTCGCCCGCGAGGTGATCGGTTACAGTCGGGGGCGGGCCTTTCTGCTGTTCACCAGCCATCGGGCGTTGCGCGAGGTCGCCGCCGGGCTGGTCGGCCAGATCGACTATCCGCTGCTGGTGCAGGGGCAGGCGCCGCGCGGCGAGCTGCTCGAACGCTTTCGCGAGCTGGGCAACGCGGTGCTGCTCGGCACCTCGAGCTTCTGGGAGGGGGTCGACGTGCGTGGCGAGGCGCTCTCCTGCGTGCTCATCGATCGCCTGCCCTTCGCCTCGCCCGGCGACCCGGTGCTCGCCGCGCGCATCGAGGCGTTGCGCCAGCGCGGCGGCAACCCGTTCCGCGACTACCAGTTGCCGCAGGCGGTGATCGCGCTCAAGCAGGGGGCGGGACGGCTGATCCGCGGCAGCGAGGACCGTGGCGTGCTGGTGGTCTGTGACCCGCGACTGCTCTCGCGCTCCTATGGCTACGCCTTTCTCGACAGCCTGCCGCGCACCGCGCGCACCCGCGACATCGCCGATGTGCGCGACTTCTTCGCCACCGCCGACTGAGGTCCGGGGCCCCGGTCGATATCGACAATCGAGGAGGATGGATGGCTCGTCTGCTGGTCCTGATCGCGCTGCTGGTCCTGCTGTGGTGGGGGTGGCGCTGGTTCGTCCGTACCCCGGCGCCCGAGGTCGCACGCGCCCTGCGTGGCTGGGTGGTGTGGGGTCTGGTCGGTCTGCTGGTGCTGGCGGCAGCCACCGGACGGCTCAATCCGCTGTTCGCCGCCCTGGGCGCGGCGATCCCGGTGGTGCTGCGGATCGCCAATCTGGCGCAGCTGTTGCCGCTGCTGCAGCGCTTTCTGGGGCGCGGGCGCGCCGGTCAGGGGCCGCGATTGCGCAGTCGTTATCTCGAACTCGAGCTTGATGCGGGTGGTGGCGCGCTCGACGGCGAGGTGCTCGACGGCCCCTTCGCCGGGCGGCGACTGAGCGCGCTCGATCGCGAGGCGCTGGCACGGATGCTCGAGTTCTATCGCGAGTCCGACGCGGAATCGGCGCGGTTGCTCGAGACCTATCTCTCCCGGGCGCGCGGTTGGAGCGGGGCGAGTGGCGGCAGCGGTGGCGCCGGCTCGGGACGACCGAGCCCGAGCGAGGCGCGCGCCATCCTCGGCCTCGGCGTGGACGCGGGGCCGGACGAGATCCGCGCCGCCCACCGTCGGCTGATGCAACGTCTGCATCCCGACCGCGGTGGCTCCGACTACCTGGCCGCGCGCATCAACGCCGCCAAGCAGGTGCTGCTGGAGGAGTAGCGGCCAGTTGCCGGAAGATTGAACCGCCAAGGCACCAAGGGCGCAAAGGGGTGTTCAAGCTGTTACCGACCGGTCGCCGGTGGTCGCCTGCCCTCAAGCGCTGGGCCAAGGACGTGCGCACCGGTTGATGACGGCAAACCGTGCTGTTGTCGAGGGCGCACACCCACTGGCGACTGGAGGCTGATCGCTGGAGGCTCTGCTCTTCTTTGCGCCCTTCGCGCCTTGTATCTTGCCACCCCGTGGTGGTTAGCTCCCACCGCGCGAGATTGAGGCAGCTCGATTGCGCCTGAAGGCCTGGACCTTGTCGCTAAGACCAAGCCCTCGATCTCTCTTCTCATG
>NZ_RHFJ01000096.1:0-6828 GCF_003718675.1 Marichromatium sp. AB32 | reverse complement strand
CACCCTGCTCGGCCCCACCGGCACCGATACCCTCGGCGCCGATGTCGAGCTGCTGGTCAGCACCGCCGATGGCGCCATCACCCTGGTGCAGACCTTCTCCTCCGCCCGCCACCCCGGGCTCGGCATCGACGCCACTTTCGACGCCGCCTTCTATCTCGCCGCCAACCCGGATGTCGCCGCCGCCGTCGCCAGCGGCACCATCGCCGACGCCGAGGCGCACTTCCTCACCTGGGGCGCGGCCGAGGGCCGCGCGCCCAACGCCAGCTGGGACGAGAACGCCTACCTGACCGCCAACCCCGAGGTCAGCGCCGCCGTCGACAACGGCGAGATCGCCTCGGGCATCGTCCATTACCTGGGCAACGGCGCCCGGGACCTCACCCTCACCGCCGACACCGCCTTCGACGCGACTTTCTACCTCGCCGAGAACCCGGACGTCGCCGCCGCCATCGCCGCCGGCACCATGGTCAGCGCCGAGTCCCACTTCCTCGGCTGGGGCATGGCCGAGGGGCGCGCACCGCACGCGCTCTGGGACGCCGAGGACTACCTCGCCGACAACCCCGACGTCGCCGCCGCCGTCGCCGACGGCACCTTCGCCTCGGCCGTCGAGCACTACTGGTGCTACGGCGCCGACGAGGACCGCGCCCCCGGCCCCTGGTTCGACACCGGCGCCTATCTCGCGGACAACCCCGACGTCGCCGCCGCCGGGCTCGACGCCGCCTCGCACTTCGTGCTCTGGGGCGCGGCCGAAGGGCGACTCGGCACCGTTGCCGACACCGAGCTGCTGCTCGCCTGAGTACACATGGCAGCCCGGATTCTTGAAGGTATAAGGGGATGCCCTCAGCTTGATTTCAGAGATACACGATCGCTGCCACGCGATCATGGAGAAAGCGCGATCTGCACCGACAACGCAACCCGACCGACGATAAGGATTCGACTGGGTATCATCCCCAAAAAATTGACATAGACCGCAGTCTAAGGTTTTGAATACGCTTACGCTTCAGCATCGGATCGAGTGCAGGCGATCAGGGCCGAGCACGGTCTCCGCGCCCAGGGAGAAGGCGGAATCGAAACAGCCAGACGCAATGTTGAAAGGTCGGGAGTCTGGTGCCGGACACCGGGGGCCGATGACTCTGGATCCACGGCCCTGACCTGAGCCCTGGCGTCGGCCGGCCGCCTGTCCATCAGTGATCTGCGACAAAGGTTCGATCCATGCACGATGGCTCCCAGACCTTTCATTTCATCTCCGGGCTGCCGCGCGCCGGCAGCACACTGCTCGCTGCCCTGCTGCGCCAGAACCCCCGCATCCATGCCTCGATGACCAGCGGGCTCGGCGCCCTGGTCAACGGCGCCATGCAGATCATGAGCCCGGGCTCCGAGGTCGCCCTGACCCTTCAGCCCGGGCAACGCGAGCACATCCTTCGCGCGCTCTTCTCCAGCTACTACGACGGCCTGACCGAGCGCCCACTGATCTTCGACACCAACCGTGGCTGGACGGCGCGCATGCCATTGCTCGCCGGGCTCTTTCCAGAATCCAAGGTCATCGCCTGCGTGCGTGACGTCTCCTGGGTGATGGATAGCCTGGAGCGACAGGTACGCAAAAACCCCTATCACTTCACCCGACTGTTCGGCCCCCAGAACCAGGGCACCGTCTACAGCCGGGTGGAGACGTTGATGCACCACGACGCCCTGGTTGGTCGTGCCTGGAGCGGACTCAAGGAGGCCTTCTACGGCGAGCAGGCCGCCTCCCTGCTGATCGTCGACTACGAATTGTTGGCGCGCGCCCCAGCCAGGGTGCTGCCGCTGATCTATCAGTTCATCGGCGAGCCCTGGTACGAGGGCCACGACTTCGACCGGGTGGAATACGATGCCGCCGATTTCGACGAGGCGCTCGGCGTCGACGGGCTGCACCGTATCCGCCCCAAGGTCGAGTTCCAGCCCAGACGCACCCTCCTGCCGCCCGATCTGTTCAAGAAATGCCAGGGCATGGACTTCTGGCGCACCGTCAACGGCAGCCAGGCCAATGTCATCGTCGCCCAGCGCAGCGATGACCCCGAGACCGGCACGGAAGCACTGGCCTAAACCGCCCAACCCGTTCAGCGCCCGTTGAGCCCCCTCCACGGACACCCTGCCGCAGATCAGAGATGCCGCCGCCATGACCGACTCCCAGCAAATCGCCGTCATCGATACTCAGGTCCCGGATTATCAAAGCCTGCAATTCGCCGCCGAAGAGGCCGGGCTGGAGGTCATTCTGCTCTCCGGGAACGGCGATGGGATCGAGGAACTGGCCGAGGCGTTGGAGGGACGCAGTGGAATCGAGGCACTGCACATCCTCTCGCACGGGGCGAGTGGGCAGGTATATCTCGGCGATGACGTGCTGAGCAGCGACAGCCTGGACGAGCATTTGGATGCCTTGGGGATCATCTCCAGCGCAATCTCCGAGGACGGGGATTTGCTGCTCTATGGCTGCGAGGTGGGCGCCGACGGCGCCGGTCGCGCGTTCCTGGGCGATCTGTCGATCTTAACCGGCGCCGACGTGGCCGCCTCCGACGATGCGACCGGCGCCGACGCCCTGGGCGGCGACTGGGACCTGGAGGTCACCCGCGGCACCATCGACGCAACGCCTTGGGCGGCGACGGGGGTGGAGGGCTTCGACGGTGTGCTAGCGTACAGCGGGACCATCACGTTCGACAGCGCGCCGACCAGCGGCGCGTACGGGAGCGGCGATGCCAACGAAAACGCCACCTACACCCTCACCGGGGGCAACTATACCTTGGTGCTCGATGGCGCAAGCGAGAGCACGTACATTTATGTTTACGGTGGCGACGGATACGGAAACATCGGTGCAAACAGAGCGACAGAGACCAAGGCAACGCTGTATTTTCAGGGAGGAGAAACGTTCGATATTTCAAGCATAAACCTGACGAACTATGGTGTCCATTCCGAAATTTTCATCATAACATCCGATAAAGCAGGCGACTATTACAAAACAGGCGCCATTTCAAACGGAAATAGCCAGGACGCCACGCTGACCGGCTTCACGGGCATCAGCAAGCTTTACATTGTTGCCCAGGACGGAAGCATTGAGAACGCCGAAATTGATAACTTGGTCCTAGCCAACGTTCAGTCACCCTCCAACGATCCGGTCTTCACCGTCGATAATGACGGCAGTGTTTCCGAGACCGCCACCAACGGTACGCAGGTGCTGGCTGACGGCGACATCGAGGCCAACGACGGCGACAGCGGCGGAGCGGATGCCGGGATCACCTATTCCATCACCGCCGGCAACGGGAACAAGGATGGCGACGGCAATTCGGCCTTCGCGATCGATTCCAACACCGGCGCCGTCACCGTCAACGACGCCGACGATCTGGATTTTGAAACCACACCGTCCTACACCCTGACCATCCGGGCCAACGACGGCAGCGGGACCGTCGACACTGATTTGACCATTACGGTCAACGATGTGGCCCCCTCCATCACCGGCGGGCAAAACTTCGGCGCCAACGAGTCCGCCGCCAACAGCTCGGCGGTGGGCACGGTCGCCACCACCGGCGACGACGACGGCGTCACCTTCTCCATCCAGTCCGGAAACACCGGCAGCGCCTTCACCATCGACGCCTCGACCGGCGCGATCAGCGTCAACGACACCAGCCAGCTCGACGCCAGCGTCACCTCCAGCTACACCTTGGGCATCCGCGCCACCGATGGCACGACGCCATCCGACGTCGATGTCACCATCAACGTCACCGACGACGTCGCGCCCGCGATCACCAGCAACGCCCCCGCCGGCGCGCCGGCGGCCAACGCCGCCTCGGTCGACTTCAGCGTCACCTTCGACGAATCGGTGAGCAACGTCAGCGCCGACGACTTCCAGCTCACCACCACCGGCAACGCCTCGGGCACGATCAGCGGGGTTGCCGGTTCCGGCACCAGCTACACGGTGACCGTCGATACCATCGCCGGTGACGGCACGCTGCGCCTCGACCTCAAGGGGGCGACCGATATCGTCGATGACGCCACCAATGTGGCCACCGCTTATACCTCGGGCACCACACACAGCGTCGATCGTCTCGCCCCCACGGTGACTGACGCCAACCTCTCGATCAGCGGGGCCAGCGGTACCGCCGGGGCCTACAAGGTCGGCGACACCCTCACCGCCACCTGGGACAATACCGCCTCGGGCGACAACAATGCCGACATCGCCAGCGTCAGCGCCGACTTCAGCGCCTTCGGCGGCGGCACGACGGTGGCCGCGAGCAACAGCGGCGACACCTGGACGGCGACCTACACCATCACCGAAGATGGCGGCGGCAGTCTCGATACTACCGGTCGCAACGTCTCGGTGACCGCCACCGATGATGCCGGCAACGCCACCACCACCGCCGACACCACCAACGCCACGCTCGACAACGACAGCCCCGTCGTCACCGACGCCAACATCAGCCTCTCCGGCGCGAGCGGCACCGGTGGGGCCTTCGTCACCGGCGACACGGTCACCGTCACCTGGGACGATACCGCCTCGGGCGACAACAATGCCGACACCCTCGCCGAGGTGACGGTGGACTTCAGCGCCTTCGGTGGCGGTGCGGCAGTGGCTGCAAGCGAGAGCAGCGGCACCTGGACGGCGAGCTATACCGTCACCCCCGGCACGATCGAGGCGGCCAATCGCAACGCCTCGGTGACGGTCACCGATGACGCCGGCAACACCACCATCATCGCCGACACCTCCAACGCCACGCTCGACAACCAGGCCCCGACGGTCAGCGCCGTCTCGGCGACGACGGCCAACGGCACCTATGGCATCGGCGAGACGATCACCGTGCAGGTCCAGTTCAGCGAGGCGGTGACCGTCACCGGCACGCCACAACTGACCCTCGAGACCGGGGCGAGTGATCGTACAGTCGACTACAGCGGGGGTTCGGGCACCACGACCCTGAGCTTCGCCTATACGATCCAGGCCGGCGACACCAGCGCCGACCTCGACTATGTCGCAACCACGGCGTTAGCCCTCAACGGCGCGACGATCAACGATGGCGCCGGGAACCCGGCCGCGCTCACCCTGCCCTCGCCTGGGGCGGCCAATTCGCTCGGCGCCAACAAGGCGCTCGTGATCGACACCGTCCCCACCATCACCGCGGCGAGCTACGACGCCGACACCGGGGTGCTGACGGTCACCGGGAGCAACTTCGTGGCCGCCAGCGGCGCGGCCAACGACGTCGATCTCTCGACGCTGACGATCACCGGCGGCAACGCGGCGAGCCACACCCTGACCACCGCCACCGATGTCGAGATCGACTCGGCCACCCAGTTCTCCGTCACCCTCTCGGGGACCGATCGCACCGCGGTCGCCGCCCTGCTCGACCAGCTCGGCACCAGCTCGAGCTTCGGCACCACCTACAATCTCGCCGCCGCCGACGACTGGCTCACCGGCGCCGACCCCGGCGCCGACATCAGCGATACCACCGGCAACGCGATCACCGTGGCCGTGGCCCCCAAGCTCACCAGCGCCACCTATGACGCCGCCACCGGCACCCTGGTGGTCACCGCCACCAATATCCAGGCCAACGGCGGCGGCGCGGACATCGATGCCAGCGCCCTCACCCTCACCGGCGCGGGCGGGACGGGCTATACCCTGACCGACACCATGGACGTCGAGCGCACCTCGGCCACCCAGTTCACCCTGACGCTGAGCGCCACCGATCGCGCCGGGGTCGGGCCGCTGCTCAACAGCGACGGCACCACGTCGACCGGGGGCACGACCTACAACCTCGCCGCCGCCGATGACTGGAACACCGCGGTGAGCGCCGGCGACAGCAGTGATGCCACCGGCAACGGCCTCACCGTCAGCAATGTGCCGATCCCGACGCTGACCTCGGCGACCTATGACGCGAGCAACGGCACGCTGGTGGTCACCGGCAGCGGGCTGCTCGCCCGCGGCGGGGCGGCCAACGACATCGACGCCTCCCGGCTCACGCTCGTCGGCGAGGGCGGCGCGACCTATACCCTCACCGACACCGCCGACGTGGAGCTGACCTCGGCGACCGGCTTCACGCTGACGCTGAGCGCCACCGACCGCGCCGGGGTCGGGCCGCTGCTCAACCAGGACGGCACCAGCGCGACCGGGGGCACGACCTACAACCTCGCCGCCGCCGAGGACTGGGCCGCCGGCGCGGCGGCGGCGGTGACCGATGCCGACCTCACCGGCAACCCCGTCACCGTGGCCAATGTCCCGGCGCCGACCATCACCAGCGCCACCTACGACCCGGCCAGCGGCCTCCTGGTGGTCACCGCAACAGGGTTGCCGAGCGCGGCGGGTGCGGCCAACGACATCGATCTGTCGCAGCTGACCGTCACCGGCGCCGGCGGCGCGACCCATACCCTCACCACCACCACCGATGTCGAGATCGATTCGGCCACCCGCTTCAGCGCCACCCTCGGCGGCACCGACAAGAGCGCGGTCGACGCCCTGCTCGATCAGGCCGGCACCCAGGCCGCCGATACCACCGTCTACAACCTCGCCGCCGCCGAGGACTGGGCCAGCGGCGCGGCGGCGGCGGTGACCATTGCCGATCTCACCGCCAACCCGATCACCGTCGCCGCCGTCAGCAGTGGCGGTGGCGGCGGCGGTTCGACCCCGGAGACGGGCGATGACCTGTTCAGCGGCGACGATGGCTCGGTGATCGACGGCGGCGGGGTCGACACCGGGCTCAACCCCACCACGGACTTCACCGACACCACCCTCGACGGCGCCCCGGTGACCACCGGCACCACCACCGACAGTCGCACCGGCGAGTCTGTCGCGGTGGTGGTCAGCGACCCGAGCGCCCC
>NZ_RHFJ01000095.1:0-6852 GCF_003718675.1 Marichromatium sp. AB32 | reverse complement strand
GACGCAGTGCGTCAACGATCTGCTGCTCGCTGTACTTGCTCTTGCGCATGTGGGCTCTCCTCTGCTCGGCCACCATCATGCCCTCGGTCTCTACTTTTCGCTGGACCTATTTTTGGGGAAGGGGACATCTGCGTCTCGACAACGGACCGGAGTTCACCAGCACCGCCTTCCAACGGTGGGCCACCGAACGTGGCATCGCCCTCGACTTCATCAGCCCCGGGAGACCGACCCAGAACGGCTTCATCGAGCGCTTCAACGGCAGCTTCCGCCGCGAGGTCCTCGATGCCTGGCTTTTCAACACCCTCGAGGAGGTTCGCCAACAGGCAGACGACTGGCTCGACGAATACAACCTGCGCCGACCGCACGAGTCGCTCGGCGATCTTTCACCAATCGAGTTTCTTAACCGCCGCGGACATGCTGCAGTGTCTATTTATGGATGGACTTAAAGGGGGAGTTGACATCTCGACATCTGGCTTCTTCTCCTGCAAAAACGAGGTCAGTGTATCAAGCAGGGTTTTCGTACAAAACGTAAAGTAAAGGACTCAAGGGCCGATTCCAAATCAGACCCGGTGGGGTCGGGCTGCTCGGATGCCGCGGGTTGGGCTGCGCCGCAGTCGATGCCGCAGCTGCCGCAGCTGCCGCACCTGCCGGGGCAAGGCGTCAGGCGACTTGAGCTGCGCAATACTGGCCCCATCGTTTAGCTGTCAACCGAAGGAGCAAGATCGATGTCGGATTCACCCATCGCCGTGGTCACCGGCGCCTATCGCGGTCTCGGTCACGAGGTCTGTCGCCAGCTCGCCCGCCAGGGCTACCGTGTGGTGCTCACCGCGCGGCGCGCCGATCGCGGCGAGGCCGCCGCCGAGGGGCTGCGCGCCGAGGGGCTCGACGTGCGCTTCCACGTCCTCGACGTCACCGATCTCGACTCCGTCCAGGCACTGGCCGACTACGTCCGTGACACCTTTGGTCAGCTCGATGTGCTGGTCAACAACGCCGGCATCTTCCCCGACCCGCCGCCCGGCTCGGGCGCCGAGGGCGTCTTCTCGACCGATGTCGACACCCTGCGTCGTGGTCTCGAGACCAATACGCTGGCCCCGCTGCTGCTGTGTCAGGCATTGATCCCGCTGATGCATGAGCGGGGACGCGTGGTCAATGTCTCCTCCGGGCTCGGCCAGCTCGCCGAGATGGACGGCGGCATCCCCGGCTACCGCATCTCCAAGACCGCGCTTAACGCCGTCACCCGCATCTTCGCCGCCGAGCTTGCCGAGACCGGGGTCAAGGTCAACTCGGTCTGTCCGGGTTGGGTACGCACCGAGATGGGCGGACCTCAGGCCGAGCGCTCGATCGAGGAGGGCGCCCGCGGCATCGTCTGGGCCGCGACCCTGCCCGATGATGGTCCGAGTGGCGGGTTCTTCAGGGATGGCAACGCCATCGACTGGTGAGGATATCGCCGCCGGGCTTTGCCCCGGCGGCTGGCGCTGCGTCCGTGGACGACTGCGGCTCGACGCAGGGTGAGAGAGCAGCCGCCACACCGCGGTGTCGCCGGGGAGAAGGCTGAGCGGGGGCGTGCACGCTCGTCGCCATCCAGCCCGGCGCTGCGATGCGATCGCCCGGGCGTGCCGATCCGTGCATTCCTGTCTCCGCGTCGGGCGGTGCATGAACGAGCGAATACACTACAATCATTCGACGCCTCGGCGCATGAATCCGTCGTTTTCGGATGAGCGCCGAGCGTGCTCAGTGCCCTGACCTCACGCCAGGGCGTTGCCCATCATCATTCAAGTGCCACTGCACGAACGCGCTGTCTCGGATCCGTGACGACAAGGCCGCCGTCAATCGCTGCCGATCATCGATGAGTTTGGGGGTGCTTATGGACAAGCTGCCTGAGTCGGTCTTGTTTTTCACCCGTACCCGGCGGGTGATGACGCCACTCTATCGCGCGTTGAGCAAAATCGAGAGCCGGCTGCTGAGATCGCGGCTGAAGCGGATCGATATCATCAAGCCCATCTATATCACTGGGCTGCCTCGGTCGGGGACGACCATCCTCCTGGAGATGCTGGCCCAACACCCCGCAGCGGCCAGTCATCGCAACTATCAATATGCACAGCCCTATCTGCCTTATTGGCTGGATCGGATCTACCCGCTGGTGCCCCTGGGTGAGGATCGCCCCTTCGAGCGCGTGCACAAGGACAAGTTGACCGTGACTCGAACGAGTCCTGATGTGGTCGAGGAAATCTTCTGGACGACCTTCTTTCCCTCCATCCATGATGAGTCAGGTTCATCGGTGCTCGATGAGAAGACCCGTCATCCGGACTTCGAACGCTTCTATCGCAACCACATCAAGAAGATGCTGCTGAGTCGCGGCGCCTGTCGTTATCTGACCAAGAACAACTACAACTTCAGCCGTACCGGCTATCTCTCGAAGTTGTTTCCGGACGCAAGGTTTGTTTTCGTCATCCGTGATCCTGTCCATCATGTTGCTTACTACCTGAAGCAGGACCGTTTGTTCAATAAACTGAATGACGAGGATCCGCGTTGGCAGGATTATCTCTGTGGTCTTGGTCATCGCGAGTTCGGCCCGGCAAGGTCCATCATCAATCTTGGTGATGATGGTCTCGTCAAACAGATCTCAGAGGCGTGGCGGGCCGGGCAGGTCGTGCAGGCGTGTGCCCGTTACTGGAATGCGGTCTATCTGGACATCGATGCAAGACTCCGGGCCGACAAGGACCTCGCTGCGCGCTCGCTGGTGTTGCGCTACGAGGATCTCTGTCGAGACTCCGCAAACCAGATCGATCGTCTGCTGGAGTGCTGCGAGCTGGATCCCGAGCCCTTCGCCAAGACCAAGGCCCGCTATATGCAACGCCTGGCCGAGCCAACCTACTATCGTCCCGACTTCAACGATTCAGAGCTGTCGATGATTGCCGAGCTGACCGGCCCCGCCGCTGAGCGCTATGGCTATGCCGGCTGATCAATATGAGGGCGTGATTGCCGGGGCAGGCCGAATAGCAGCCTGGCGCGAGTCATTCCGCGCAGATAGCGACACTCCCGCCGTGCCGCGAGCGCGGTCAGGCGCTCCGGCGCGCCGATCGCGGCGCCAAACCCCTTGAGCAGGAAACCGGCGTGCTCGACGAAACGCTCCGGCGCGATACCGAGTCGGGTGAGGATGTCAGGCAGCTCCGCCGGGATCGCCCCGCGCTTGCGTGGATGCAGGGCACGGCCGAGCGAGTCGACCAGGGTCAGGTAGCCGTCGAAGGTGAAGGGGATCGCCGCGGGGACCTCGGCGGGGTTGCCGAAGGGCAGTAGTGGGGCAGGGGGCAGGCGATCGAGGACGGTCTCCCAGAGGTGGGTGCTGCGAGCGTCTGGCGAGCTGTCGGCGTGATCGGTCACGGCAGGTGAGGGCGGGTGCGTGGCTGGCGGGGTGTCAGTCTCGGATGTTGCGGTCTCCTGCGCAGCACGCGCGCGTTGCGAGCCGGGATGGACGTCTGGCGGTGCTCGTCTTGCCGTATCGGGTGACGGCGCTACGACGAGATGCCGCCCGTTCGCCGCGCCATCATCGCCCGCCCGCAAGGCGGCGATCCGTGCCGCAATCCCGGTATGCGCGCTCTCCTCCGGCGTCTCCGCGATCCCCGCCCGAATCGGGTTGAGATCGACATAGGCCATCACCGCCAACAGCGCCGTCTCGTCGAGGATCGCCTGCGAGCGAAAGCGCCCCTCCCAGAACCGCCCGCGCACCCCATCCTCCCGATTCGCCGCCCGCGCGATCGACTCGTTCAACACCCGCATGAACCACGACAGATCCGCCAACCGCGCCCGGTAGGTCGCAACCAGCCCCGCGACCCCATCCAGCTCCGTCTCGGTCATCTCTGCCCGCGTCGCAGGCGACAGAAACCGCTCCACCACCATCGGCCCCCGGAACAGACACCGCCAGCGCCGCAACACCTCGGCATCCGACCACCCCGCCGCCCGATCGGCACTCACCCGCACCACCAGATGCACGTGATTGCTCATCACCGCATAGGCCGCCACATCAATCGCGAACACCCCCGCGAGCTGACGCAACCGCAACTCCACCCAGCCGCGCCGATGCTCGAAACTCCGCCCGGTCAACCGATCGAAGCCACACAGATAGGCCCGCCGCACGCAGCGCGTGACGACGTGATACCAAGGCGTATCGGACAAGGAGACGAGCGCGGCGCGGGGACGAGTCATGGGGCATCTCCGCTGGGGGTGTTGGAGGAAGCGTAGGAGAGGTCCTCGAGAGCGTCAACGATAAGTGGGTGTCCCTTTTATCCGGCGCCGCAGCACCTCGGTATCCGACCACCCCGCTGCCCGATCCGCATCCACCCGCACCACCAGATGCACGTGATTGCTCATCACCGCATAGGCCGCGACATCAATCGCGAACACCCCCGCGAGCTGACGCAACCGCAACTCCACCCAGCCGCGCCGATGCTCGAAACTCCGCCCGGTCAGCCGATCGAAGCCGCAGAGATACGCCCGGCGCACGCAGCGCGTGACGACGTGATACCAGGGCGTATCGGACAAGGAGACGAGCGCGGCGCGGGGACGAGTCATGGGGCATCTCCGCTGGAGGTGTTGGGAGAAGCGTAGGAGAGCGCCTTGGAAGCGTCAACGATAAATGGGTGTCCCTTTATCTCGCGCAGCGCAATATCAGACTTCCGCTCCCGTCTACACAGATTTCTGGAGCGCCTATGCGCGGATCATCCCGGCACACCGACATTATCCCAGTGCGAAGTCACAAGGGGAAACCAACCACATCGAACGGTTCAACGGTACACTCCGGCAGCGTATCTCCCGCTTGGTGAGAAAGTCGCTTGCGTTCTCGAAGAACCAGGAAAACCATCTGGGTGCACTCTGGAACTTCATTCATCACTACAACGCCACGATGTGCGTGTGATTTATTGTGGGTGAGCCGAACACACCAAACGATTCAAAAACCTATCGGTCAGGGCACTACCCTTATTTCCAGTAGAGAGGCAATTGGAGTAAAGAAAAGATAAATGACTATCTGTTATTTAAATAAACATGGTTTTTTACACAAATTTTTTTCCAAGAGCTTTATCGCCATCATCAAATTGGCTTGCGTCCAATTCAGCGGGGTTGGATCACTCGGCACATATTGATCGTTCTCCAAATAATAGCTTTCCGGGCAGAGGAACTCCCCCAGAGCGCATTCTCGCCCCGTGATCTGACCGAGAGATCGGTTGAAATAATGAATCTGATTCTCTAGGTCGATGTTTCTCGAGTGGTGCTTGAATTTTAATGCGTAGATCGCGGAAATGATTGGATCGAAAATACACCATTGCGCCTCTTCCCCTTCTCTCAGTAAAGCATTTCGCTTTCCGATATCGTCACTAAAGTCTATCGTTCTGGACTCCGGCGCTACCTTCTTCTTATAATCAGCAGACCAATAGGAATCTCCCAGGTAACGCCGTATACCATGATCGCCTTGCAAGTTATTGATTACGTCTCGGAGTACTGTATTGGCCATTTCTTCATCCAAGATGTCCAAAGGGAAAATCAGGAACAGTAGAGCGGAATCGTATCGTCTATACTTGCCAGGAGCGACTTGAGCGCATTCGCATGGCAAGATCTCAGCAAGCTTCTTGCTTCCGATAGTGATGAGTTTATCTATCAACGCCGAGTATTCCAAGCTGCCAATTCGCAACAGATACCTTTGCATTTCCTTTAGTGCCGCAATAACTACACCTATACTAGACGCAGAAATCTTGCGGTTCTCCTCCCAATGCCCGCTGTCTTCATCCTCCCAAAAGCGGATACTCTGCCAATATCTTGGAAATAGAGTTAACAGCTCTAGATCGCTCGTACTTGGCGAAAGAAGGTTGTCTAATGCCAGCCTGCAGTAAAACCAGAGAAAATATCCCAGCGCGTCATTCTGTGCATGAGCCCATTTCTCATCGATTTCCTCCATGTTTTGACCGTTGAACCGAACATGCGGTCTATTCATTGGATTTCGCGAGTCACTCGCGCCAGACACTATGTTTTCAAAACGCCCCCTGTGCTTATTGAAGTAGGCCTGCAATGCGCTGACATTTTTTACGGCAACTTGTGCATTTCCACACACGTAATGAGCATGAGCAATGTGAATGTTGTCTCTGACCCAGACGCTAGAGTAGCCCGTGTAGTCCGTTTGAGAGTTCGTTCTTGCTGCTGGGAAAAGACCATTGTCGAGAGTAGAGAATTCAAATATCCTATTCTTTCCGCAAAAGGCTAACAAATTATTGATATCTGCTAACTTGTACTCCGACTTCATGAGGTCAAGCAGCCGTTCGTTTTGCACAAAGAGCATTTTTCACCTCTTGTAGATCGATCGTAAAGAAAACGCAGCTTCTACCAGCAAGAAACGGTAGTGCCCTGACCAATTCACGAAGCCACCGCCCGCGCAACAGTCCACAGCCCGGGAGCCTGATCGTCGATGGACATCCGTTTGCACAAGAATGCCCGCACCACCCCGGCGATTCGTCATGAGCTGCAGGCCTCGACGTTGCCGACCAAGGTCTTGGCCGCGCAGTACAACCTCTCGCCCCTGACGGTGCGCAAGTGGCGTCGGCGCGATGGCGTCGAGGACGCCTCGCACCGCCCGCATCGACTCTCCACGACGCTCTCGCCGGCGCAGGAAGTTCTTGTGGTGGCGCTGCGTGAGGCGCTGTTGCTGCCGCTCGATGAGCAGGGCTATCGCATCAAAGTATTACGTTTTGTACGAAAAGTAATGCCTGAGGCATCTGCGGATGCAAGCAAGCGTGAACATTGCCGAGAAGCTGGCCGCCAACTTGTCGTAACGGGTGGCGATGCGTCGACAGGACTTGAGCCAGCCGA
>NZ_RHFJ01000094.1:0-7430 GCF_003718675.1 Marichromatium sp. AB32 | reverse complement strand
ATCTAGCGTCGATCAGCCCGGCGGCCTCGGCCAGCGCCAGCACCCGGTCGCGGGCGCGACGCGCGGCCTCGGGATGGCGGTCCGGGCGGCGCGCCTCCGGCGCCTGGGGCAGCGCCACCAGCAGCGCGGCCTCGGCGAGATCGAGCCGACGCGGCTCCTTGCCGAACCAGGCCAGGGCGCCGGCGCGCACGCCCTCGAGGTTGCCGCCGAAGGGGGCCAGGGTCAGATAGGCATCGAGGATGCGCGACTTCGGATAGGCGCGCTCGAGCGCCAGCGCGGTGCGGATCTGCGCGAGCTTGGCCGCCGGGGTGCGGGTCGGGTGACCGGCGCGCAGCCGCGCCAGCTGCATGGTCAGGGTCGAGCCGCCGGAGACGATCCGTCCGCGTGTCGTCCACTGCCAGGCCGCGCGCGCCAGGGCGCGCGGATCGACGCCGGGGTGACGCTCGAAGCGCCGGTCCTCGATCGTCAGCAGCAGGGCGAGGTAGTCCGGGTCGAGCGCGGCGGCGGAGGTCGCCAACCGCCAGCGCCCGTCCTCGACGGGGAAGGCGCGCAGCAGTCGCTCGTCGCGATCGAGCACCTCGACCGCGACCGGGACCTCGAGCACCGGCGCCGTGCCGCCGAACAGCCAGCTCAGGCCACCGAGCAGCAGCGCCAGCCCCGCCGCGACACCCCAGCGCCGCACCGGCCGGCTCAGGGCGCCGGCGGCGCCACCCGCAGCTCGCCGCTCGCGCCCCAGCCGCGCAGTCGCGGTCGGTACATGTCCTCGATCCGCGTCGGGGCCAGGGCGAACACCCCGGGCGCCACCGCGCGGGCGCGATAGGCGAGACGAAAGCGCCGTGGCGCCGCCTCGTCACGTTCGAGCGCGACCACCAGGGCATCGCGCCCGAAGGACTGGTGCAACGGCCACTCCACCGTCTCGCCCAGCCAGTCGAACCCGGCGGGTGCGTCACCGCCGAGCAGCCGCGGGTTGGCGATCGCCAGCCCGCCGGGCAGCGGGTCGACCACCAGCAAGCGTCCGCGCCGCGCCCGGCTCGACTCGACATCGAGCACCACCACCAGCTGCTGACCCTGCACCAGCGCGGCGGGATCGAGCGCTCGACCGTCGAGGTCGTGATAGCTGCGACTGATGCGATAGCCGACGCCACCGGCGACGACTGCGCCCTCGGGCACCCCGATCCGGGTCTCGACCAGGGTCAGCGGACCCTCGCCCGGATTCTCGATCCAGGGCGCGGCGGCGAGCGCGGCCGGGTCGAGGCGCAACGGCAATACACCCTCGTCATCACCGCGCGAGAGCACCCCGGCGGCACGCGCCAGCCAGGCGAGTTCCTGGGTACTGAGCGCGCCCTCGAGATCGAGCCCGGCGAGCAGTTGCGCCGGCGCCTCCAGCGCCACCCCGGACTCGGCGGCGAGCACGATCACCCCGGCGCGATCGCGCAGCCAGGAGCCGTAGTCCTCGCGCCAGCCGTCCGCGTCACCGGGCGGCGTCATCGCCACCGCGCTGGCGAAGGCGCGCGCGGCGCGCTCCTGCTCGCCATAGCGGGCGAGTGCGGCGCCGAGCTGGGCGCGCGCCAGCGGCGTGGCGAAGTGCTCGAGCCGTGCGTCGAGGTAATAGCGCAGATCGCCGAGATCGGCGCGACCGGCCCGCGCCAGCACCGCCAGCGCATAGGCCAGGGACTCGCCGCCGTGGCTGAACTCCGGGGCATAGGCGACCTGGTTGGCGAGGTTGTCGAGCGCCAGCGCCAATGCCTGCGCCGGCACCGCCAGCCCGTGCGCGTCGGCGCGAACCAGGAAGTCGCTGACATAGGCGTCGAGCCAGGCCGAGCTGCCGTCCTGCCCCCAACGCCCGAAGCCGCCGTCGGCGCGCTGGCTGGCGAGCACCTCGGCGAGGGTCTCGGTCAGTCGCGCCGCGACCTCGCGCGGCGCCTCCAGCGCGCGCGCCCGATCGGCGAGCGCGAGCAGCGGCAGGGCGCGGCTGACCCGCTGCTCGGTACAGCGATAGGGATAGCGATCGAGTGCAAGCAGCGGCCCGGCGACATCGATGCCGGTCATCGCGGCATCGGCGAGCACCAGGCTCGCGCCCGCCGGCGCCAGCCCGGCGAGTGCGTCGGCGGCGGGCCGCCAGCGCTCGCCCGGGGCGAGACGGTGCCAGCGACGGCTGAGCGTCGCGGCGCGCTGATCGCGTACCTCGAGCGCGAAGCGACGCTCGATCGGCGCGCCCACGGGCGGCACCAGCCGCACCCGCAGCGCCCCCTCGCCCGCCGCCGTGGCACTCAACGGCAGGTCGAGCGCCACCGGCGCACCGGGCGCGAGCATCACGTCATGGCCCCGTGCCTCGACCGGGATCTGCAACGGTCCGGCCGCGGTGACCTCGACCCGGGCCGGACCGCTCACCCCCTCGAAGGCGGTCAGTTCCAGCCCGAGGCGGCTGCGATCGCCCGGGGCGAGCAGCGCCGGCAGGCTGGCGCGCACGCTCACCGGATCGCGCACCAGCAGCTCGCGCGCGGCGTGCCCGACCCCATCGGCCGACCAGGCCATCGCCGCCAGGCGCACCCGCCCCTCGAACTGCGGCAGCGCAAGCCGCACCCGCGCGCGCCCCTCGGCGTCGACCTCGAGGATCGCCGATTGCAGCGCCAGCAGCGGCTCGGTCGGCGGCGGCGCACGGCGCTCGAGGATACCGCCGTCGCCGCCACTGCGCACCACGCCCGGGGTGGCGCCGAACGGGTCGATCAGCCGACCGTAGAGATCGCGGATCTCGGTGCCGAGACGGCGCTGCCCGAAGTACCAGTCGTCGGGGGCCGGGGTCGGGTGGTCGGTGAGCGCGAGGATGCCGGTGTCGACCGCCGCCAGGGTGACGTGGACCGGCTCCTCCGGGGTCGCGCCCGCGACCTGCAGCGTCACCTCCAGCGGCGCGCGCGGACGCGCCAGCGCCGGGGCCTCGATGGCGACGCCGAGGCGGCGCGCACCGGGATCGACCGCCGCCCAGCGCAACCCGATGGCGCGCCCCGGCATGCGCCCGGCGGCGGTATCGAGCGGGCGGTGCAACAGCACGCAGACATAGGCCCCGGCGCCCCAGTCGGTCTCGACCGGCAACTCCAGGGTCAGCCCCTCGGCGGGCACCTCGACCTGCCGGCGCGCCAACAAGCGCTCGCCGAGCACCAGCACCGTCGCGGTGCCGGCGAAGCGCGGCTCGAGCCGCACCCGTGCCCGCTCACCGACGGCATAGCCGGGACGATCGAGGGTGACGCCGAGCAGGTCCGGGGTGTCCTCGCGCCCGGGGGCGGTGGTCCAGCCGGCATCGAAGTCGAGCGCGACCGGCAGCGCCCGACCGGCACCATCCTCGACGGTCAGTCGATAGCTGCCCCAGTCGACCGCGGTCTCGAGCCGCGCCGGCGTCTCGGCGTCGAGCGCCAGCTCACCGCTGGCCACCCGCCGGCTGGTGACGATCGGTTCGTAGCGCCAGCGATCGTCGAGGCGATACCACTGGAAGCGGGTCTCGAGCCGCGCCAGGGTCCAGCGCGCGTGCTCGACGGCGATGCGCTCGCCGCTCGGATCGAGCGCGATCAGCTCGAAGGCGGCACTGGCGCCGCTCTCGACCCGATCGTCGAAGAGTGCGCGCGCGCCGAGCCTGGGCGCCGGATCGCGCAGCGCGCGGGTCAACCGGCGCTCGACCGGGCGCGCGCCGTCCTCGCTCGCGCGCACCTGCAGCGTCAGCGCCAGCGGTCTGGTGGAGGGGTCGAGTTCGGGGAGCACCAACGGCATCCGCGCCCGGCCGGCGGCATCGGCGCGACGCGTCGGCAGCGCCGCGCCGAGCGGGGTGAAGTCCTCGTCGGTGAGACCGAAGCGGAACCCGGGCGCGGCCTCGAGCTGATCGCGGGCGACCACCCGCAGCTCACCATCGAGCTGCAGGCCCGCGCCCGGGGCACCGTAGCGATAGCGCGCCTCCAGCCCGAGATCGGGCAGCGCGGCGGGGTCGAGCGGACCGGGCGGCAGCTCGGCGACGAGATCGACGCGCTCGGGGACGAAGTCCTCGACCAGGAAGGCCACCTCGGCCAGCGCCGGGCCCTCGGGGTCGGCGTGGAGACGGGCGCGCCAGGTGCCGTGCATGGCGGTGTCGGCGAGCGCGACCTGAGCGCGGTAGGCGCCGCCGCCCTGGTCGTCAAGCCGCTGACGCCGGGCGACATGACCGTCGGGACGCTCCACCACCAGGGTGGTGGTCAGCCCGGTGACGGCGGCGGCGAGCCGGTCGCGCACCAGCGCGGTGAGCACCACCGACTCACCCGGACGATAGGCGCCGCGTTCGCTGCTCAGGAAGACATCGAGCGCGGCGGCGGGCGGGCGCCCGGCGACACCGCGATCGCGCAGGTCGAAGGGAGCGCGGGCGAGATCGAGGAAGGCATAATCGCCGGCCGCCTCCTCGGCCTCGGCCACCAGCAGCGCCGGGGCATCGCCGCCGCGACCGCGCAGCAGCCCGGGGGCGAAGCGGGCATAGCCCGCGGCGTCGCTGCGGGTCTCGCCGAGCACCCGGTCGTTGACCGCGAGCAACCGCAGCCGCACCCCGGCGCGCGGCTCGGCGGTGCCCAGGGCGCGCACCAGGACGTGCAGCCCATCGGCGCCGGTGAGCGCGCTCAACCCCAGGTCGGAGACCACGAACCACTGGCTCGCCAGCGACCCGTCACGCTCGGCGGACAGCTCCTGCGGGCGTGCGGTAAGCAGATAGACCCCCGGCTCGAAGCGCTCGACCAGGGCGTCGAGCGGGATGCCGGTGCTCACCTCCTGGTTGCGACGGGCATCGACCGCGACGCTGCCCGACCACAGCGCCGAGCCCAGACGCTCGGCGATGCGCTCGCGCGACCAGCGATCGAGCTGGCGCTCGAACAGGCCCTCGGCGCGCACCTGGGTGAGCGCGCGGTCGTCGACCCGGTAGAGCTCGAGCGCCAGACGCGCACTGTTGACCGAGACCACCGGCAGACGCGCGCCGCTGCCGCGCGGCAGGACATAGGCGCGCGACTGGAAGCGGGCGAGCGGGGCGCGATCGCGGACATAGAGGTCGAGCTCGACGTCCCTGGCCAGTACCTCACCGGTGGCACTCGGCAACCCGGCGCGCAGCCGCACCCGATAGCCCTGGCCATGACGTACGCCATCGAGACAGAGCTGGTCGCGCTCGGGTTGGAGGGCGAGGTCGGGGTCGCCCTCGACGCGCACGAAGTCGTCGATCTCGGCACGGTCGCGGGCGAGCGGTTCGCTGAAGCGGACACAGACCCTGGGGGCGGCGGCATCGGCGTCGATGGCGTGATCGAGCACCCGGAAGCCGTGTTCGGCGAGCAGGCGGGCGTACTCGGCGCGCAGCGTCGCATCCTCGTCCAGGGCGAGCGCGGCGCGGGTGGCGCGGATCGCCTCGGGCCACGACTCGCGCGCGGCGAAGGCGCGCCCGAGCAGGGCGAGCGTGGCACCGTCCTCCGGGGCCAGGCGCGCGGCGGCGAGCGCGGCGGCGAGCGCCTCGTCGCGCGCGCGCCAGTCGTTCGCGGCCGCGACCAGCGCGGTCTCGGCCAGGGCGCGCCACGCCGCCGCATCCGCCGGGGCCAGCCGCAACAGCGCGCGCAGTCGCGCCCGACGCTGCGCCGAGGTCTCGCCCGGTGCCGCCCGCGCCAACGTCGCCAGTCCCTGGCCGGGGGGCGCTTCGAGCGCCAGGGCGCGCGCCTGCTCGCGAGCGAGGGCACGGGCATCGGGGGGGATGAAGGCGAGCGTCTCGGGCAGGGCCCCGGGGTCGTCCCAGAGCAGCTCCGGACGATAGCCCGAGCGCGCCCCCGGCGCAGCGCGCGCCTCGCCGGGAGCGGATTTGAGGAAGCACCAGCCGGAGCGCTGGTCGTAGGTGAAGGCGAGACAGTCGGGATCGTCGGCGCAGGCGCGCTCGCAACCATCGAGCGGGACCGACTCCAGGGTGCGCAGGTCGGCACCGAAATAATCCACGCCGGGACTGTGCACCAGCCCCTGAGCGACGACACCACTGCTCACCAACAACCAGGGGAGCAGCAGCGCGATCGCGTGCGGCAATCGGATCGAGCCCAGCATCAGCGCCTCCCGCCTTGCAGATCGGTCGATCCTGGGGACTGTAGCCGTTGCGGGGAAACCGGTAAAGACGACGCGGACGATGACGAGGGTCGCGGATGCCCGAATGCGCGCGCGGATGTCACAACCCCTTAAACTTAGTTTCGGTAAGGGTTAAGATCCAGGACGCTTGACGCAATCGATGGCTTGAGGGGCGTTATCGATCCGGCCATCGGCCACTCACCACACAGTACCCGTACTCGCAAGGAGGGTCAGTCGTGTCAAAGTCAGCAGCCTCGTCCGAGGTCAAGTCCAAGCAGTCCCAGTCCCCACTGATGGTCGCCATCCTGCCATCGGTCTTCCTCTACATCGCCGCGGTGGTCCTGGTGTTCTTCGCCCGCGAGGACTTCGCCGCCACCACCCAGTACTGGGAGTTCTTCATCCCGGTGGTCGCCTTCATCTCGATCCTCTCGGGATGGAGTCAGGCCTACGCCTTCGACCGCTCGCGCTTCTTCTACCTGATCAAGCAGCTGCTGCACTGGGGCGCGCTCGGCGGCCTGCTGTGGCTGTTCTACGACCACGGCATCCGCGACGCGCTCAGCGCCGAGCAGTACAACCTGGTGCAGCTCTATCTGCTCGGCCTCGCCGCGCTGATCGCCGGACTCTATCTCGACACCAAGATGCTGTTCTTCGGCGCCTTCATCGCCTGCTGCGCTTACCTGCTGGCCGACCCGGCCAACAGCGCCGTCCTCACCTCGGTGGGTGATGCCTTCGGCATCGAGAACGCTCAGGACAAGCCGATGACCATGATCATCGCCGCCGCCCTGGCCGCCTTCGTCGCCAACCTCTTCGTGCTGATCGCCATGCGTGGGGCCGTCATGGCCAAGCGCGGACGCACCGCACGCGGCTGAAACGCCATGCCAACCGTCTCGTCCCGATTCATGGACGAGACGGTCCGAAGCGGGTCGCGGTCGCAACGACAAGGACAAGGACAACGGCTGGAACCGTCACGCACGGACGTACCAGGGGGTTGGGTCGACAGAGAGATAGGGGCAGATGGTGCCCGGGGCGGGACTCGAACCCGCATGACCGAGGTCGAGGGATTTTAAGTTGAAAGGGAAAGTCCGTTGGTAGGCGTTGCAAGGCGTTGTTCCCCACCTAAGTGCATGATCGTGATTGTCTTTTGCTGCTAGATGCGAATGATTGGCGTTGTACGGCGTTACCAGTCCCCAACCTGGACGGTTCGCATACGGTTCGCTACGTTTTGTACGAAAAGTAATGCCTGAGGCATCTGCGGATGCAAGCAAGCGTGAACATTGCCGAGAAGCTGGCCGCCAACTTGTCGTAACGGGTGGCGATGCGTCGACAGGACTTGAGCCAGCCGA
>NZ_RHFJ01000093.1:0-8054 GCF_003718675.1 Marichromatium sp. AB32 | reverse complement strand
CGACGACTTCTCGCGCCGGATGATGCGCGAGACCACCCTGACCCCGGACGACCTGATCTATCCGGTGTTCGTGCTGGAGGGCAAGGGTGAGCGCGAGGCGGTCGAGTCGATGCCCGGAGTCGAGCGTCTGAGCATCGACCTGCTGGTCGAGGAGGCGCGCGAGGTCCACCGTCTGGGCATCCCGGCGATGGCGCTGTTCCCGGTCACCCCGGACTCGGCCAAGTCGCTCGACGCGCGCGAGGCCTACAACCCCGACGGTCTGGCGCAGCGCGCGGTGCGCGCGCTCAAGGACGCGGTGCCCGAGCTCGGCATCATGACCGACGTCGCCCTCGATCCCTTCACCACCCACGGTCAGGACGGCCTGATCGACGACCAGGGCTACGTGATGAACGAGCCCACCGTCGAGGTGCTGGTGCGTCAGGCCGTCTCCCATGCCGAGGCCGGCGCCGACATCGTCGCCCCCTCCGACATGATGGACGGGCGCATCGGCTCGGTGCGTGCCGCGCTCGAGCAGGACGGTCACATCCACACCCGCATCATGGCCTACTCGGCGAAGTACGCCTCGAGCTACTACGGCCCCTTCCGTGACGCCGTCGGCTCCTCGGCCAACCTCGGCGCGGGCAACAAGTACACCTACCAGATGGACCCGGCCAACACCGACGAGGCGCTGCACGAGGTCGGTCTCGATCTCGCCGAGGGCGCCGACATGGTGATGGTCAAGCCCGGCATGCCCTATCTCGACATCGTGCGTCGGGTGAAGGACCAGTTCGGTGCCCCGACCTTCGTCTATCACGTCAGCGGCGAGTACGCGATGCTCAAGGCCGCGAGCATGAACGGCTGGCTCGACGAGCGCGCGGTGGTGCTCGAGGCGATGGTGTCGATGAAGCGCGCCGGTGGTGACGGTATCCTCACCTACTACTCCAAGGACATCGCCCGCTGGCTGGGGGCCTGATCCCCTGATGTCCCCGGGCGCGCGGCACCGCTTCGCGCGCTCCGGCTCCCGGGCGCTCGCGCTGCGCGAGCGCCCTCGATCGACAGTTTCCTGACCCGCGCCGGGCCTCCGGGGCGGGTCTTTGCGAATGCGCCTCACCGCGCCGGACAGGTCGCCCCGAGATGCTCCATCGTTACGCCGTCATCGGCAACCCGATCGAACACAGTCAGTCGCCGACGATCCACGCCGCCTTCGCCCAGCAGTGCGGGGAGGCGATCGACTATGGCCGGATCCTCGGTGATCGGCACGACTTCGCCGGCGATGTCCAGCGCTTCTTCGCCCAGGGCGGGCTCGGCCTGAACGTCACCCTGCCGTTCAAGGAGCAGGCCTGGGCGCTGGTCGAGGAGCGCAGCGAGCGCGCCGAGGTCGCCGGCGCGGTCAACACCCTGATCGCGCTCGCCGACGGCCGGCTGCGCGGCGACAACACCGACGGCATCGGGCTGGTGCGCGATCTCGCCGACAACCACGGCTTCGTCTTCGCCGGCACCCGGGTGCTGCTGCTCGGCGCCGGCGGCGCGGCGCGCGGCGCGCTGGTGCCGTTGCTCGAGAGCGGGCTGCGCGAGCTGGTGATCGCCAACCGTACCCCGGAGCGCGCCCATACCCTGGCAGCGCTGGGCTCGGGCGCGGTGCCGGTCTCCGGCTGCGGCTTCGAGGCGCTGGCCGGCGAGCGCTTCGACCTGGTGATCAACGCCACCTCGAGCGGGCTCTCGGACACGGTGCCGCCGATCCCCGCCGATCTGCTCGCCCCCGGCGGCTGGACCTACGACATGCTCTACGGCGCGGCGCCGACCGCCTTCTGTCGCTGGGGACGGGCACACGGCGCGGCGCACAGTCTCGACGGCCTGGGCATGCTGGTCGAGCAGGCCGCCGAGTCCTTCCGGCTGTGGCGCGGGGTGCGTCCGCGCACCGCCGAGGTCATCGCCATGCTGCGCGCCGCCGACTGAGCGCGCCGATCCCTCATCACGCTGGAGCGCGTCATGGAGTCGAACCACATCCCCGGGCGCCGCGAGCGCCAACTGCTGCGCGGTCAGGACAATCCGCTCTTCGGCTGGCCGCCGGCGCCGCTCGATCCGGCGGCGCTGGAGGCCGCGCGCGCCGCCGATCGGGCGGCGCTCGAGCGCTTTCGCGAGCGCTTCGCGCAACAGCTGGAGCGCGCCGCCAAGCTCGGCGAGCACGGCGACGGTACCGAGGTGATGGCGCTCAAGGAGACGCTCGAGCAGCTCTACGAGGAGAGCTTCGGGCTGCCCGCGGCGCTCGAGCGCGAGCGCGAGGCGCTCGCCGGGCTGATCGAGACGATCGCCCGCAGTCTCGCCCGCGCCACCCGCGACGACCCCGAGGCGAGCGCCGCGCTGGCCGAGTTCGAGCGCGCCCGCGCGACCCATTTCGCGCTGCTGCGCCAGCCGCTGGTGGGCGATCTGCTCGACCCCGAGGGGCCGATCGGGCCGAGCGAGCTGCTGCCGACCCTGCTGAGCGTGCCCGCCGAGGAGTTCGACGCCGCGCTCGCGCTGTTCGACGAGCTGCAGCGTCGCACCCTGGTGCGCGACGGCGAGGCGCTGCTCGCGCGCCTCGAGGCGGCGGGTGTCGACTGCGTCGAGCCGCGCCGCCGGCTCGCCGCGCTCGTCGACGTGGCCCGCTGAACGCCCCGGTCGCGGGCGAGGTTTCCCGGACGCGCGGACTCCGTCCGCCGTCCATCTTCGCGACGACAACGACTGAGACTGCTTCATGACCAACAAGATCTCCGCCGTGGATGCCCTGCGCCGTCTGCGCGATGGCAACCGCCGCTTCGCCGCCGAACTCCGCGCCTCCAACAACGCGATCACCCATGCCGACTTCGCCGGGTTGCTGTCGGGGCAGAGCCCCTTTGCCATCGTCCTCGGCTGCTCGGACTCGCGGGTGCCGGCCGAGCTGGTCTTCGACCAAGGTTTCGGCGACCTGTTCGTGATCCGGGTGGCGGGCAACATCGTTGCGCCCTCGCAGGTCGGCAGCGTCGAGTTCGCCGCCTCGCGCTACGACACCAAGCTGGTGGTGGTGCTGGGTCACTCCTGCTGCGGTGCGATCAGTGCCACCCTGGAGACCATGCTCGACGGCGCCGACAGCGAGTCGCGCAACGTCGCCGCCATCGTCGACCGGGTGAAGCCCTCGATCGAGGGGTTGCTCGAGACCGAGCTGCGTGAGGATCGCGAGGCGCTGCGCCATGCCGCCGTGCGCGCCAACGTGCGCGCCTCGGTCGACCATCTGCGTCACGGCTCGGCGATCCTCGAATCGCTGATCGAGCGCGAAGGGCTGATGGTGGTCGGTGCCGAGTACTCGCTCGAGACCGGGCTGGTCGACTTCTTCGACGGCGTGCCCGAGGGTTGGGATCAGGAGTGACCCGTTCGCGCCTGGGTCCGCGTCGGACTCAGGCGTCCGCCGCCAGTCGCGCCAGCGGGTGTTGGCGGTAGAAGGCGCGCAGCTGTGCGTAGACCGCCGGATAGGTCTCGATCAGCAACTCAGGCCACTCGAAGAAGTATTCGCTCGTCACCGCGAAGAATTCCGCCGGCGATTCGCTGGCATAGGGGTCGATCGCGGTCTCCTCGTCGGCCTCGACCCGGGTGCAGAGGTCTGCATAGGCGGCGGCGAGGTCACGCTGCCAGTCGGCGCTCGACATCCCCGGGTGCAGCGGCGGGCAACCGTTGGGCGCGCCGGCGCGCATGTCGAGCTTGTGGGCGAGCTCGTGGATGACGACGTTGTAGCCCTCGCCGCGGCCACCTGCGACGACATCGGCCCAGGACAGGATCACCGGGCCCTGTTCCCAGGACTCGCCGCTCTTGGCCTCCTGTTCGATCCACACCACGCCGTCGTCACCCATCACCTCGCGTTCGGGGACGAACTCCTCGGGATAGACGATCACCGCGTACCATCCGCGGTACCAGTCGAGCCCCAGCTTCAGCACCGGCAGTGCCGCCTGCAGCGCGATCCGCAGTCGCTCGGTAGCCGTGAGCGCGACGCCCTGGGCACACTCGATGCGTTTGGTGCGGAGGAACTCGAGCGCCAGGGTCTCCAGCCGCTCGGCCGTCTCCGGGTCGAACCCGGCGAGCAGTGGCAGCGCCTCCCAGGCCGACTCCCAATCGCTCGTCGAGAACATCCGACTCACCCGCTCGATCCGGCGCGCGCGCCACCACTGACTCAGCGCGCCCATGCGCGCCGTCCGTCCGCTGCCTGATCCATCGAGGGGCTCCTGTGATGGCGGGTTAAAGAGGGCATTGAAACCGATCGGGGGCGCGGGGCAAAGGGGGGGCGATCAGCCTTCAGCCGCCAGTCGCCAGTCGCCAGTCGCCAGTCGCCAGGAATTTTGAACCGCAAAGGCCCAAAGGGTGCGAAGGGGGGAGGGCTATCAGCTACCAGCCGCCAGCCACCAGCGGCCAGTCGCCAGTCGCCAGTTGCCAGCGGCCAGCCGCCAGTCGTGGGGCGAGGGGTGGCGCGATGACGCTCGCTGGCGGCTGAAGGCTGACCGCTTGCGGGGCTCCGGCTTGATGTCGGTCGCGACTCCACGCACTATTGGACCATCGTGGGGTTGCGAGCCGAGCCGCTCGGCAGGGAGATCCATGCAACGGACGCCATCGCTCCTGGTCACCATCGCGCTCTCGCTGGTGCTGCTCGTGCCGGTCGGCTGGCTGTTGTTCGAGCGCCTGTCCCCGTCCGTCCCCGGACCCGCCCTCGCCTCGGCGCCGCGAGGGGGCGACTTCACCCTGGTCTCCGCCGCTGGACCGGTGAGCCTGTCGGGACTACGCGGCAAGGTCGTGTTGATCTATTTCGGCTACACCTGGTGCCCGGATATCTGTCCGACCAACCTCGCCCTCATCGCCCATGCGCTCGGCCAGCTGACCCCGGAGGTCCGCGAGCGCGTCCAGGTGCTCTTCGTCAGCGTCGACCCCGAGCGCGACGACCCCGAGCGGTTGCGTCAGTACACCGCCTATTTCCATCCCGCGATCATCGGTCTGACCGGTTCCCCCGAGCAGCTGGCCGAGATCGCCGCACGCTATGGCGCGGCCTACCGGCGGGTCGAGCAACCGGACTCGGCGCTCGGCTATCTGGTCGACCACTCGGCCAATACCGTGCTGGTCGATCCCGAGGGACGCCTGGTGGGGCAGCTCCCCCACGCCACCGCGCCCGAGCGGATCGTCGAGCGTATTCACGGGTTGCTCGGTCTTGCGCCGACCGGGTCGGCAGGCCCATTCCATTCGGAGGAGTCGTGATGAGGAGCCTTCTGCTGATCGTGTTGCTGTCGTGCTGGCTGGCGCCGTTGTGGGCGGCCCAACCCGACGGCGTGGTGGTCGATGAGGCCTATGTGCGTGCCGTGCCGCCGGGGCAGCCCAACAGCGCGGCCTTCATGGTGCTGGAGAACGACGGTGCGGTGGACCGGGCCGTGGTCGCGGCGACGAGCCTGGTGGCCGAGGTGGTCGAGCTGCACACCCACCGCGAGGAGGGCGGGATGATGCGGATGCGCCGGATCGAGCGTATCGCGCTACCCGCCGGTGAGCGGGTACGCCTCGCCCCCGGTGGGCTGCACCTGATGTTGATCGGGCTGCGACAGCCCTTGCTGGTCGATGAGCTGGTGGCGCTGGAGCTGCAGCTCGACGACGGTTCCCGGATCGGACTCGATGTCCCGGTGCGTGCGCTCGGAGGCGGGATGGGGCACCAGGGTCATTGAGGCCTCGCCCGCATCGACCCCGCGCTCGACGAGAGACGGTCGGGATCTTTACGGCTGCTGGTCTGTCTCTGCAGAGACATGTCGGGAACGGCGTGTAATTTGACCCATATGACGAAATTCTGATATATATCGCAGGATTTTCTCCACCTTCTTCCTCGAGGCCCACCCGTCACCGGACGGCGGCGCGGCCATGAACCACGAACACTGGGCATTTGCAATGATGAAGACTTGGCTGATTTCGGTTTCGGCGGCGGCGGTATTGATGAGCGGCGCGGCGATGGCCGCGGACGGATTCGAACTGGGCGACCCCAAAGCGGGCGAGGCCAAGGCGAAGGCAATCTGTCAGGCGTGTCACGCGGCTGACGGCAACAGCATCGTGCCGCTGTGGCCGAAGCTCGCCGGTCAGCACCCCGAGTACGCCTATAAGCAGCTGGTGCAGTTCAAGAACGGCGAGCGCTACAACGTGCAGATGACCCCGATGGCGATGCCGCTGACCGAGAAGGAGATGCGCGACGTCGTCGCCTACTACTCGCAGCAGGTGCAGACCGGTGGTGTTGCCGATCGTGAGCTGGCCGCACTCGGCGAGAAGATCTATCGCGCCGGCAACCCCAAGAGCGGCGTGCCCGCCTGCAGTGGCTGTCACGGGCCGGCCGGCATGGGCCAGGGGTTGTCCAAGTTCCCGCGTCTCGCCGGTCAGCATGCCGACTACGTCAAGCAGACGCTCGAGTACTTCCGCAAGGGCGAGCGCGCCAACGATCCCAACGGCATGATGCGCGGCGTCACCGCGCGCATGACCGACAAGGAGATCGCCGCGGTGTCGCAGTACATCCAGGGTCTGCGCAACGACTGATCCAGCGACCGCGCGCATCACGCGAAAGGGCAGCCTCGGCTGCCCTTTTTCTTTTTCGGCCAGGTGCTTGGTCGAGTCGGCGGGCTGTGCTAGGGTCTGGCCACCGACGAGCAGTCCGACGAGCCGAACATGCGGCAACTGAATCTGCTGAGCTACAACGTCCAGGCGGGGATCTACTCGCGTCGGTACAGCGACTATTTCACCAATAGCTGGAAGCATCTGCTGCCGCATTCCGAGCGGCTGATCAACCTTGCGCGCATCGCCCAGCTGCTGCAGCGCTTCGACGTGGTCGGGCTGCAAGAGGTCGACGCCGGCAGCCTGCGCAGCGCCTATGTCGACCAGATCCAGTATCTCGCCCGGCAGGGCGCCTTTCCGCACTGGTACCGGCAGGTCAACCGCAATCTCGCGCCCTTCGCCCAGCACAGCAACGGGTTGCTCAGCCGGTTGCGACCGCAGCGGGTGAGCGAGCACCGCCTGCCGGGTTTGCCCGGGCGCGGGGTGATGGTGGCCGAATTCCCCTTCGAGCAGGGCGGTCGTCTGGCCGTCGGTATCGTCCACCTCGCCCTCGGCTGGCGGGCGCGCCGCCGCCAGTTCGGCTATCTGCTCGAGCTGGCCGAGGAGTATCCCTATCTGGTGCTGATGGGTGACTTCAATTGCGGCTGCGGCTCCAAGGGGCTGCGCGCGATGGTGGTCGACTCGGGGATGCGTGGTCTCGACTGCGAGCGCAAGACCTTCCCGAGCTGGCGCCCCCGGCACAACCTCGACCACATCCTGGTCTCGCGCCCATTGCGGGTGACCCGCGCCGAGGTGATCGACTACGCCCTCTCCGACCACCTGCCGCTGAGCACCACCATCGAACTCCCCGAGGGGCTGGACTTCGCCGACCCCGGCATCCCGCGTCGCGTCGCCAACCCGCTGGTCTAGTCCGCCTCGGCCCCGCGCAGGTGACGCCCGACCGCGATCCAGCTCCCCACCAGTCCGAGCGTGATGCCGGCGAGCAGCACCACCAGGGTGCCGTCGAGCCCCAGTCCGGCGAGCCGGAATTCGCCGCCGTAGAGCGCGGCGAGTCGCGACACCGAGCCCTGCAGCGCCCCGGTCGAGAAGGTCACCAGCAGGGTGGCGCAGAGCCCGCCGAGCAGCCCGTACCAGGCACCGGCATAGAGGAAGGGACGGCGGATGAAGGCGGCGGTGGCGCCGACCAGCTCCATGATCTCGATCTCGCTGCGCCGATTGAGGATCTCCAGCCGGATGGTGTTGCCGACGATCAGCAGCACCCCGAGCCCGAGCAGGGCGCCGAGCAGCAGGGTGGCGGTCTCGGCGAGGGCGAGGATCGCCTGCAGCCGCTCGATCCACAGGGTGTCCATGCGTGCGAAGTCGGCCTCGGGCAGGGTCACCATCTGCTGTTCGAGCGCGCGCAGCTGCCCGGTGGTGGCGTGACTCGGGGTCGGGTAGAGCGCCAGGACCGCCGGCAACGGGTTGTCATCGAGCGCCTCGAGCGCGCCCTCGAAGCCGCCGAGTTCCTT
>NZ_RHFJ01000092.1:0-8195 GCF_003718675.1 Marichromatium sp. AB32 | reverse complement strand
CGCAGCAGCGGCCGTTGCCGCGGACCCCTCGCTCGTCGGGGAGGTGGCGGGCTCAGGTTGAGCCTCTGTCTTGGTTGACGTGGCGTCCTGTTGTGCGGTGTCCGGGGCGGCCTCGTCCTCGTGGCCGGGCAACCCGTCCAGCACCAGCCAGGTCCCGGCCCCAGCGCCGGCCAGCAGCAGCAGGCCGACCACCAGGGCCAGCGGTGATCTGCGGCTCGGCTGCTTGGTCGGGGGGGGCGCGGCTGTGGCGCCGACCTGGCCGGTTGCGGCGGTGGCATGGGTCGGCAGCGGTAAGGAATGGATCTGCGCACCGGTCTGCGTGGCCGCGGTCGGGTTGAAGCCGCCGGGTGATTGCGGGAGCACGGTGGTGGCGGCCACGGTCGGCGAACTGGTGCCGTTGCCGCCGGCCAGTCGCTCGAAGACCTCGGCGAACTCGGCGATCGACTGCTGGCGCTGGTTGATGTTGAGCTCCAGCGCCTGGAGCACGGCGGCGTCGACCGCCGGCGGGATCTCCGGGAGGAATTGCGACAGCGGCACCAGGGTCGCGCCGGTGACCCGCTCGTAGGCCGCCGCCGGCATCTTGCCGCTGAGCAGGTTGTAGACGATGGCGCCGAGCGCATAGACGTCCGAGCGCTGATCGGTGCCGGTGCCGAGCACCTGTTCGGGGGGGCTGAAGCCCTGGCTGGCGGCGCGCCCGAGGGTACGGGTGGCGGTGTCCGGCGCCGCCTCCTTGGCGATGCCGAAGTCGATCAGCATGATCCGCCCGCTGTCGTCGAGCAGGATGTTGTCGGGCTTGAGGTCGCGATGCACCACCGGCGGGTCCTGGTCGTGCAGATAGCCGATCGCGGCGCACAGCTGGTTGATCCAGGGCAGCAGCACGAACAGCGGGATGCGCCCGCCGCGCTGCTCCTGCTCGCCGCGCAGGGTGCGATCGCCGCCGAACTCCAGTACCAGACAGACCATCTCGCTGTCGGTGAAGCGGTCGGTGATGTCGGGAACGGCGGGGTGGCTGAGACGTCCGAGCAGGCGCGTCTCGTGTTCGTCGAAGAGGATCTCGGGGATCTCCTTCAACGCTCGGTGCTTGCCGTGCAGGCGCAGGTCGTCGACCAGGTAGGTGACGCCGAAGCCGCCCTTGCCGAGCACCGAGTTGACCCGGTAGCGCTCGTTGATGATCTCGCCGGGCTCGCGCAACCAGCGGATGACGCCGCGGATCACCCCCTGCGCCGTGGTATCGAGGTGGGCCAGTTCGAGTCCGCAGTCGCCGCAGCGGTAGTCGCGTCCCGGCAGCTCGGCGGTCAGGTTCTGGGCGCCGCACTTGGGGCAGGTCTTCAGCTCTTGGTCTTCCACGGCGCGTCTCGCTCGTTGCTGGGGGCGTGCGGGGTTATGCGTTGCGTGTTCAGTGCCTCACTCTAACCCCAGGATCCGTGTTCGCCAAGCCTCACAGTCGCCGGTCCTTGAGCTTGAGAGACAGGGTGGTGAGCACGAGGAAGCCGAGCGCCAGGCCGCCGAGCGCGAGCATCGAGTCGTCCCAGCTCGCCTGCACCTCGATCAACGCCCTCTCGCTGCCCGGCAGCGGGGTGCGCAGCGTCTCGTCGAGGGTCGCGCGCATCGCGTCCAGCCCCCAGTAGGCGATCACCGAGAAGCGGGCGACCTGCTCGGTCACCCCGGAGAGCGCGACCACCGAGTTGGAGAGGATGAACTGCGGGATCAGCAGCAGCGGCAGTGCGGCGATCGCCTTGTCGTTGGAGTTGACCAGGGCGCTCACCGCCAGCCCCATGCAGGTGGCCGCGAGTCCGGCGAGGAAGAGGGTGGCGAGACGCTCGAGGAAGGGCCCCTCGAAGCCGAGCATCAGGGTGACGATGGCGAGGAAGCTGGCGCACTGGAGCAGACAGAGCAGCGCCAGCGGCACCAGCTTGCTGGTCAGGTAGGCGGGGATGCGCACCGTCACCGAGCGCTCGCGCAGATAGACCGGCAGTTCCTTGACGATCTCGCGCGCCGAGTTGATACAGCCGAACCAGATCGCCGAGAGCACCAGCACGAAGGTCACCTGCCCCTCGGCGGCGGCGCGCTCGGGCAGGGTGCCGCCGATGTCGAACACCGCCCCCACCACCAGCGCGATCAGGGGCGCCTGCAGCAGCAGCACCAGCAGATTGAGCCGGTCGGAGAGCAGCAGGTCGGCATAACGGGTGGTGAGGGTGAGCATCTGGCGCAGCCCGGCGCGCAGCGAGGTGCCGGGGCGCTTGGCGCGCGCGCCCTTGGCCTGCTGCGGGGCCTCGATCGGGGCCGGGGTGGCGGCGCGGCGCGCGGTGATATAGGTCTGGTAGAGCGGTGAGGCGCGATAGCGCGCGCGCCACTGCTCGGCCTCACCCTGCTCGAGCAGCTCGTAGACGTCGGAGAGACGCTCGACGCCGAAGTAGGCGGCCGCCTCGCCGGGCGGGCCGTAATAGACCAGACAGCCGCGATGGAGCAGGGCGACGAGATTGCAGCAGTCGATGTTCTCGAGCGAGTGGGTGACGCAGACCACCGTCTTGCCGTCGGCGGCGAGGCGCGCGAACAGCCGCATCATCTTCTTGTCGGTGCCGGCGTCGAGCCCGCTGGTGGCCTCGTCGAGGAAGAGGATGTTGGGGTTGGCCACCAGCTCGACGGCGAGACTGACGCGCTTGAGCTGGCCGCCGCTGAGCGGCTCCGGGGTGTCGACGGCGAGCTGGGCCTTCTCGCTGAGACCGACGCGCTCGAGCACCCGTTCGCTGAGCGTGGCGATCTCCTCGCGCGAGGTGTCCGGCGGCAGTCGCAGCCGCGCGGTGTAGCCGAGTGCGCTGATCACCCGGATCTTGCGATGGACGATGTCCTGCTGGGGGACATAGCCGATACCGGAGCGGAACTGGTCGAAGGCGCCGTAGAGGTCGACGCCGTTGTAGGCGACCTGCCCGGAGGTGGCCGGGCGGCGGCCGTTGAGGGCGTCGAGCAGGGTCGACTTGCCCGAGCCGCTGGTGCCGAAGATGACCACGAACTCGCCGGGGTCGATCACCAGGTCGATCTCGTCGAGCAGGCGCCGCGGGGCGCCGGTGGTGCGGTCCGTGACCTCCTTGGTGAGGGCGTTGACCTCGACCCGCACCATGTTGCCGATCTCGGCCGGCTCGAGCGCGGCGCCGGTGAACACGAACACGAAGCTGGCGAAGGCGACGCGATCGCCGGGGGTGAGGGTGACCGGGCTGCGGATCGGCGCGCCGTTGACCGAGGTGCCGTTGGTGCTGCGCAGGTCCTCGAGCCAGACCTGATCGTCGACGATCGACACCCGGGCGTGATGACGTGAGATCTGGGGCGAGTCGATCACCAGCCCGCAGTCGCCCTGACGTCCGACCAGGATCTCGATGCGCTCGGCGCTCTCGGGCGCCGGCGCCAGTGGCGCGACCGTGTCGGTCGAGAGCTGGACCAGTACCCCGGCGAGCGCGATCCAGTCGCCCTGACCGACCCCGACGGCGCCCTGCACGGGGCGGCCATTGACCATCAGCGGTGCCCCATCGATCGGCTCGGCGAAGAGCGCGCCGCGCTGCATGAACAGACGGGCGTGACGGGGGCGGACCTCGGCGCCCTGGATCTCGACGTCGCACTCCGGCGCGCTGCCGAGCACGCAGTCGGCGGTGGGCTGGAGACGCAGCTGTGCGATCACGTGTCGCGCCGTCTTCAGCTCGATCTGCTGCGCCGCCTCTTCCATCGCCCGGTCCTCGTTTCGTGGATGACTGCTGTAGCGAAATCTACCCCATTGTTCGCGTCGATAAAACCGTGTGCGCGGCATGAGGCGGCGCTGGCGGCGGGGCGCGGCACGGTTCTGGTCTATGCTCGAAGCCGGGCCGAGGTGACGCGATGAGCACGGAGACGAGCCATGTGGATGGTGCGGACGATGGTCGGGGTGCTGTTGGTCGGGGCGCTGACCGGCGGCTGCGCCGGCAAGGCGCGCGAGTTGATGCCGACTCCGCTGCTCTATCAGTCGCCAGGGCAGCCGCCAGGGCAGTCGCCAGGGCAGCCGTCAATGCAGCAGGTGCTGTTCACCCGCGCGCCGCGCGACCCTCATGATCTTGAGCTGCTTTATGTCACCGACCGTGCTGGCGGCGATACCGATGCTGCTGTGCCCTATGGTGAGGGACGGTTGCGCGGGCTGGTCTATGGCAGCGCGCGGGTGCGGATCGGCCCCGGACTCGACGGCGATGGGGTGTTGCGCCAGAGCCTGCTGGCGCGGCGCACCCGACCGGTGACCCTGGAGCTGGGGCGGGTCGAGGAGCTCGGGCGCTTTCCCGAGGAGCCCTATGCCATCGTCCGCGACGCCGCCGATCGGGTCCGTCTCGATCCGGCCGGGCTGCGTCGCTTCGCCCGCGCCCGCGCCGATCTCCAGCAGCAGTTGCGGGTGCGTCTGGCCGCCACGCCGCGCAAGGAGCTGCTGCTCTATGTCCACGGCTTCAACGAGACCTTCGCCAGTGCCGCCTACACCGCCGCCGAGCTGTGTCACTTTCTCGGCCGCGAGCCGGTCTGCGCCATCTTCACCTGGCCGGCGGCGGCGAGCGGCAATCTGCTGACCTCCTACACCGCCACCACCGAGTCGGCCGAGTACGCCGTCGAGCACCTCAAGAAGACGCTGCGCATGCTCGCCGCCACCCCGGGGCTCGAGCGCATCCAGCTGCTCGCCCACAGTCGCGGCACCCTGGTGCTGGTCGATGCGTTGCGCGAGCTGGTCGTCGAGGCGCTGATCCAGGGGCAGGATCCGCGCGCACGCTATCGCATCGACAACCTGGTGCTGATGTCACCGGACATCGATATCGATCTGGCCGCGCAGAAGATCACCGGCTTCGTCTCCGATCCCGACCTGCTCGGCGCGCGTGCCGCCCGGCCGCTGCCCCGACTGCTCTCCGGGCGCTTGACCGTCTATGCCTCGCCGCGCGATCGCGCCCTGCTGATCTCGCGCATCCTGTTCCGCAGTCGCGACCGGGTGGGACAGATCGCCCTCGAGGATATCCGCCCGGGCGCGCAGCGTTATCTTGCGACCCTCGGTCGGATCGATCTGGTCAGTTACGAGGGGCGGCGCACCGACTTCTTCGGACACGGCTACTTCACCACCAATCCGCGGGTGAGCGCCGATCTGGTCGCCCTGCTGCGCTATGGCCGGGGGCCGGACGACCCGTTGCGCGCGCTCGAACGTACCGGGCCGGCGACCTGGCGCTTTCCCGACGTCGAGGACGGGGTCAGTCTCCGGTGACCAGTACCCGCGCCATCCCCGGCCCCAGCTCGAAGTCGAAGGGTGTGGGCAGATAGTCCATCGCCCACTGGAAGGAGCAGTCGCGCAGCGGCGCCGGGCGTTCGAGGTGGCGGTAGAGGTCGTCGACGTGCAGCCACTGGCGTTGCTCGATGTCCTTGTTGAGTGCGATCAGCGCCTCGCCCGCGCCGTCCTCGGCGCGCTTGTGCAGCAACAGCACCGCCGGGTTGTCGAGCGGGATGATGCGCACCGGCCCCTCGCCCTGGAACACCGGGTGGGCGTCCTTGATCGCGTTGACGTGGCGGATGAAGTCACCGAGATCGAGGTTGGGCGTCTCCCAGTGCGTCGGCCGGGTGGCGACCACGTCGAGCCGTCGGGCGAAGCCGAACTCGTAGCCGATCGGCATCAGCACCCCGCCGGAGAACAGCGCGGCGAACAGATAGCGCTGTTCCAGGGCGTGAGGGTTGCCGCCGGACTCGGCATAGAGTCGCGCGGTGTCGTGGCTCTCGGGGAAGCCGATCGAGGGCACCAGGGCGCGGGTGGCGTCGTACTGCTCGAGCAGCCAGGGCGAGGCGAGGTCCCACCACTTGCCGCTGTTGAAGATGGCGTCGAAGCCCGCGGCGGCGGTCTCGCGGGTCTGCTCGGGCGAACAGCCGAGGGTCTCGGCGACGAACACCACCTCGGGGTGATCGCGCTGGACGTGCTCGATCAGTCGGTGCCAGACCGCCGCCGGGACCTGATAGGCGGCGTCGCAGCGGAAGCCGCGAAAGCCGAGCGCGATCAGGTGCTCGACCACCTCCAGACAGTAGCCGAACAGCCCCTCGCGATCGCTGGTGTTGTGCCAGTCGAACTGCGCCAGATCCTCCCACACCACCCGGGTGCCGTCGGCCTCGATGCAGGCGGCGTTGGCCACTCGCTGTCCCTCGCGCACGAACCACTCCGGGTGATTGCGCACCAGTCTGGAGTCGATCGCGCAGTGGTTGATCACCAGATCGATCATCACCCGCATGCCGAGGTGCTCGGCCTCGCTGATCATGGCGCGGACCTGACGCTTGTGCGGGGTGCGCGAGCCGGGACGGAGGAAGTCGCGGCTGATGGCGAAGTAGTCGGTGATCGAGTAGAGACTGTCGGAGCGGCCGCGTTTCTGGATGGGGTTGACGAACACCCAGTCGAAGCCGAGGTCGGCGGCACGCTCGAGATGGGGCGTCCATTCATCGAGAGGGCCACAGAGCCGGGGGAAGAGGTTGTAGAGCTTCATCGCATGATCCTTACTCGCCACAGGCTGCTGATGGCCGCCGACCTCAGCCGTTACGAATGTAGTCGTAGATGTTGAGATAGTCCTGGCCGGGACGGTTCCAGGAATAGTCGGTACGCATCGCGTTGTGCATCAGCGCGCGGAAGTCACCGGGATAGTCGTGGTAACAGGCGATCGCCCGGCCCAGGGCCGATTCCAGCCCGGCGTGGTCGTAGTCGTTGAACACATAGCCGTTGCGCTCGTGCAGCGGGCGGGCGGCGTGATCCTTGTCGAACACGGTATCGGCCAGTCCGCCGACGGCGCGCACCACCGGGATGGTGCCGTAGCGCAGCGCGATCATCTGGGTCAGCCCGCAGGGCTCGAAGCGGCTGGGCACCAGCATCATGTCGGCGCCGGCATAGATCAGGTGCGCCAACTCCTCGTCGAAGCCGATCTCGAGATGACAGTCGGGGCTGTCGTTGAGCATCCGCTTGAGCCCCCAGAAGTCGGCATTGATCGCCGGGTCCGGACTGGAGCCGAGGAGCACGAACTGGGCACCGCGCTCGAGGGTGTAGAAGATCGCGTGACGCACCAGCTCGAGCCCCTTCTGCGGGTCGAGCCGGCCGATGAAGGCGACGATCGCCTTCTCGTTGTCGGCGAGCATCAGCCGTTGGCGCAGCGCGCGCTTGTCGTCGTACTTGGCCTCGATGGTCTCGATGCCGTAGCGCGCCGGGATGTGGCGGTCGATCTCGGGGTTCCAGAGGTCGTAGTCGATGCCGTTGACCACCCCGCCGTACTTGATCTGGTGGGCGTGGAGCACGCCTTCGAGACCGAAGCCCTGTCCCTGGTCCTTGGTCTCGAAGGCATAGCGCGGCGAGACCGTGGTGACGAAGTTGGAATAGACGATGCCGCCCTTGAGCAGGTTGAGCATGCCCGGGTAGCGCGGGTCGCCGAGACGGTCGTGGTGATGGAAGCGCGCGGGGTGCTGCAGCCCGGTGGCGCGCAGCAGCTCGCCGTCGACCACGCCCTGATGGGCGAAGTTGTGGATGGTCAGACAGACCCGGGGGTGAGTCATCCCCAGACGCTGATAGAACTCGTAGAGATAGACCGGCAACAGCGCGGTTTGCCAGTCGTGGCAGTGGATCACGTCGGGGTGCTTGCCGCTCTGCCAGAGGAACTCGATGGCCGCGCGCGAGAAGAAGGCATAGCGCAGCACGTCGTCGGGATAGCCGTAGATCGCCGGACGATCGAAGAAGTCGTCGCCCGAGTGCGGCTCGATGAAGAAGCACTTGCGGTCGTGGACGAAGCCGAAATAGACGCTGCAGTGGATCGCCCCGTCGTACCAGGGCACCCACAGGTCGCGGTGGACCTCGTGCAGGTCGTAGATCTGGTCGTAGCGCATCGAGGCGTACTTCGGCAGCACGATCTCGACATGGTTGCCGCGGATCGCCAACTCGCGGCTGAGTCCGAAGACCACGTCGGCCAGCCCGCCGACCTTGGCCACGGTGGCCAGCTCCGGGGTGACATGGACCACGAACAGCCCGGGGCGTGCCGGCGCGGCCGGGGGAGGGGGCTCGGACTCGGGATACGGCGCGGGAGCCTCACGGGCTGGCGGCTGCGCCACCACCGGGCTAGCCTCCGGCTGCTCCGGCTGCTCCGGCTGCTCCGGCTGCTCCGGCTGCTCCGGCTGCTCCGGCTGCTCCGGCTGCTCCGGCT
>NZ_RHFJ01000091.1:0-8436 GCF_003718675.1 Marichromatium sp. AB32 | reverse complement strand
CGCCTCCGCTCAGCTCGGCGGCGCGTCCTCGGCGAGCGCCGCGTGCCGCTCGCGCAGCCGCGCCACCTGCTCCAGCGCCTCGGCGTCGGAGAGCCCGCCACTGTAGATCTTCGGCCAGCCCTCGGGGCGACGTCTGAGCCGCTTGTAGGGCCAGATGTACTGGTTCGGGCAGGTGCGCACGCACTGCTCGATGCCCTGGTTGAGGGCGCGCGCGGCGACCTCGTCGTCGGCGCTGTCGATGCCCTCGGGGGCTCGGATGCAGTGGATGCGGAAGCCGCTCTGGTCGTCGAGCCGTTCGGCGAACATGAAGATCACCGGCGCCCCGGTGCGCCGCGCCAGGCGGTTGACCAGCAGCATGGTGAAGGCGGGGATGCCGAACAGCGGCGCGAACACCGCCCCCTTGTCGGCCTTGGGCTCCTGATCGGGCAGGACGCCGACATAGTCGCCGCGCTCGAGCGCCTGCACCAGTACGCGGATGCCCTTGCCGGTGATCGGTGCCAGGGTCGCGCCGCTGCGCCCGCGGGCGCGCCGGATCAGGTCGTCGAGATACTTCTGCGGCTTGTAGAAGATCGCCGTCGGTCCCTGCTCGGCGAGATAGAGTCCGGCCAGCTCCCAGGCGCCGATGTGCGGCGAGAGCACGATCAGCCCCTTGCCGTCGCGCCGCTCGAGCAGCTCCGCCCCGCGCACCTCACGGACCAGCGAGAGGGTCTGCTCGACGGGGCGCAGCCACAGATGGGCGATCTCGCAATAGGTCTTGGCGACCTCGCGCAGGGTGTCGTCGCGCAGTGCGAGCAGTTGCTCGCGGTCGCGCTCGGGGAAGTTGAGCGCGAGGTTGATCAGGGCGTTGCGGCGCTGACGGTTGGGCCAGCGCGCAACCAGCCAGCCGAGGCCGTTGCCGAGACGGTGAGCGAAGGCCAGCGGCAGACGTGCCATCAGTCGCATCAGCGCCCGTGCCAGCGCGTCCTTGATGCGTACGTCCAGCGGGGGTCGTGGATCTCGATGTGTCGCCAATACTGTCTCCCGATGCTTGCGCTGGGCGGTGATGCCCGAGGGCGCTAGGATAGCCGGACGCGCCTCCGCGCGCGGCACAATAACAAGAGCGATCCCACCACCAACGAGGAATCCCCATGCACGACGCTGCTCCGCAGAGTCTGACGCCGCAGCAGGCGCAGGCGATGCTCGACTCCCACCCCCAGGCGATCCTGGTCGATATCCGCTCGTCGATGGAGTATCTGTTCGTCGGTCACCCCAAGGGCGCGGTGCACGTACCCTGGATCGACGAGCCGGACTGGACCGTCAACCCGGACTTCGAGACCGAGATCCGCAAGCTCCTGCTCGGCGGCGCGAGCTGCGAGTCCGACACCGAGCAGTGCCCGCCGGTGATCCTCATCTGTCGCAGCGGCAAGCGTTCGCACGAGGCGGGCAAGGCGCTGCTCCAGGCCGGGCTCAAGCGTGTCTATCACGTCGGCGAGGGGTTCGAGGGCGAACTCGACGAGCACCATCACCGCAGCAGCCTCGGCGGCTGGCGCTTCCACGGTCTCCCCTGGGAGCAGTGCTGAGCCCGCGGGTCGGGCTCAGCCCCGGCGCTGGAGCGCGTCGCGGCGCTGCTCGGCGTCGCGCCGGCACAGCGCGATGAACTCGAGCTGGTGCACCAGGTCGTGCGCCAGTTCGAGATTGTCCGTCGAGGGATCCTCGAACAGGGTCCGCAGCTCCTTGGCCAGTACCGCGCTCTGCTCGGCCAGATCGGTGAGCACGCTGGAGACGGCGAGCGCGGTGCGGGTGCGGTTGCTCACCTCCTGGAGCTGCTCGCGCAGCTCGAGCTGCTCGACCAGCAGCCCGGCATTGCCCCGTCCGCGCCCCAGCTCACGCCCGTGCAGGCGCAGCAGATAGCGCGCGCGCGCCAGTGGGTCGAGCAGCGTGCGGTAGGCCTCGTCGAGTTGCGACGGCGAGGCGGCGGCGAGGGCGGTGTCGGCGCGGGCCTGGGCGCTCAGCGCACGATAGCGCTCCGCCAGGCGGTTGGTGTCGACCGTGAAGCTCGTCGGCAATCCGAAGAGCTCGAAGTGGTTCTTGGCTGCGTCCAACTCGGCGAAGACAGTTGGGTGGATCTCGGGCATCCCGCCGCCCGGGGTCATCCGCACGGCTCACCCAGATCCTAGGCCCTCGGAGCGCGTGCTGGCAAGGCGTTTGCGCGCCTGCTCAGGTGTTGGCGGCGACCCGCGAGACGTCGAGCTTGACGTCGACGGTGGCGCAGGAGGTCGGTGGGTGCGGCTGGGTGGCCTCGCGCTTGTCGACGAGCTGCTGCAGGGTGATGGCGTTGAGATAGTCGAAGATGTGGTCGCTGAGGTCGTTCCACAGGTCGTGGGTCAGGCAGGGACCATTGTTCTGACAGTTGTGGGCGCCGCCGCAGCGGGTGGTGTCGACGTTCTCGTCGACCGCGGCGATCACCTCGGCAACGCGGATCTCGGCGGCGGTACGGGCGAGGTTGTAGCCGCCGCCCGGGCCGCGCACGCTGGTCACCAGCGCACGCTTGCGCAGCTTGGCGAAGAGCTGTTCCAGGTAGGACAGCGAGATGCCCTGGCGCTGGGCGATGTCGGCCAACGCGATCGGTCCCCGACCCTGGTGGATGGCCAGGTCGAGCATCGCGGTGACCGCGTAGCGGCCTTTGGTAGTCAGTCTCACGTTGCACCCAAGGGAAAATACAGCGAACAAGTGTAGGGTTATTCTACGTTACCCGACCGTTACGATCAATTAATCCGCACCACGCCAGGGCACTGCGCTCAGCGCTGGCGTGCATCCTCGGGTCGGCGCTGACCCGAGTCGGCGTCCGTCTCGCCGTCGGTGGCCGGGGGGATGCTCATCGCGTCGAGATCGCACTCGTGCTCGAAGCGGCGCATGATGCCGTGGCCCTCGAGTGCCTGCGACATCAACTCCATGCGACTGTCCATCTGGTGGATATGATCGAGCATGCGGTTGATGGCGTTGGCCACCGGGTCGGGGACATCGCGGGTGGCGCCATAGGCGTCGAAGCCGATGCGTCGGGCGGTGTCGGCGCGGCGCTTGCTCGCCGCATCACGCGCCGGCTCGATGACCCGGCCCGGCACCCCGACCGCGGTCGCTCCGGCCGGCACCGACTTCACCACCACGGCGTTGGAGCCGATGCGCGCGCCGTCGCCGATGTCGATCGGACCGAGCACCTTGGCCCCGGCACCGACCACCACGTCGCGTCCGAGGGTGGGATGACGTTTGCCCTTCTCCCAGGTGGTGCCACCGAGCGTCACCCCGTGATAGAGGGTGCAGTCGTCGCCGATCACCGCCGTCTCGCCGATCACCACGCCCATGCCGTGGTCGATGAAGAAGCGCCGGCCGATCACCGCGCCGGGGTGGATCTCGATCCCGGTGAACAACCGCGCGATGTTCGAGAGCAGGCGTGCGGCCCACTTGAACTCGCGGCGCCACAGACCGTGGGCGATGCGATGGACCACCACCGCGTGGATGCCGGGATAGGTGGTGAGCACCTCGAAGGTGGTACGCGCCGCCGGGTCGCGGTCGAAGACGCAGGCGATATCCTCTCTCAGTCGTCTGAACATGTGGTGTCCTTGGCGGTGGGGGCGGGTTCCGTTGGCGCCGGGTCGTCGCGCCCGGGGCGCTTGCGACCCTGGGCGGCGCTGAGGATGCCGCGCAGGATGTTGATCTCGGTGCGGTCGGGGCGGGCGCGGTTGAACAGCCGGCGCAGACGGATCTGCAGGGTGCGCGACTGCTCGATGTCGCCGAAGCCGACCGCGCGCATGGTGGCGGCGAGATGGCCGTGGAGGCCCTCGAGGTCGGCGGCGTCGGCCAGATCGGGGCGCTCGTCGACGTGCTCGCTGAGGCGGCCGACGAGGGCGTGGCGACGCAGTTCGTAGGCGAGCACCTGGACCGCGGCGGCGAGGTTGAGCGAGCTGAACTCGGGGTTGGTGGGGATGTGCACCAGATAGTGACAGCGCGACAGCTCGGCGTTGGTCAACCCCGAGCTCTCGCGCCCGAACAGCATCGCCACCTCGCCGTGGGCGGCCTCGGCGAGCAGTCGGCCGGCGGCCTCGGCGGGGTCGAGCACCGGCCATTCGATGCTGCGCAGCCGGGCGCTGGCGCCGATCACCAGACGACAGCCCTCGAGCGCGCTGTCGAGGTCGTCGTGGATGCCGGCGCGCTCGATCAGGTCATCGGCGCCGGCGGCGCGGGCCAGGGTCTCGGCGTCCGGGCGTTGACGCGGCGCGACCAGCTCCAGACGCGACAGGCCCATGGTCTTGAGCGCACGCGCCGCGGCGCCGATGTTGCCGGGGTGGCTGGTCTCGATCAGCACGGCGCGGATGCGCCCGAGGTTTTCTTCGCTGGTTTGGGTCATGGATGGGGCGTTCTCTCAAGACGCTGATAGGGTTCTCAATCTATGATACGCGGACCACATCCGTTATCTTTCATCCTTATGCATCCAAGCCTCAACATCGCCATCCGTGCCGCGCGCAGCGCCGGCAAGATCCTCCTGCGTTATCTCGATCACGTCGACCACATCAAGGCCGAGACCAAGGGACGCAACGATTTCGTCAGCGACGTCGATCGTCTCGCCGAGGCGACCATCATCAAGGAGCTGCAGGCACGTTTCCCGGGCCACGCGATCCTTGCCGAGGAGAGCGGTCTCCACGGCAAGGGCGACTATCAGTGGATCATCGATCCGCTCGACGGCACCACCAACTATCTCCACGGCTTTCCGCAGTTCTCGGTGTCGATCGCGCTCAAGCACAAGGGGCAGCTCGAGTGCGGCGTGGTCTACGATCCGCTGCGCGAGGAGATGTTCACCGCCGCGCGCGGCGAGGGCGCCCAGCTCAACGACCGCAAGATCCGGGTCGCCAAGCGCCCCTCGCTCAACGGTGCGCTGATCGGCACCGGCTTCCCGTTCCGTGACCAGCGCCATATCGACGCCTACATGGGCATGTTCAAGGCCATGACCCTGGCCACCGCCGGGCTGCGTCGTCCGGGCTCGGCGGCGCTCGATCTCGCCTATGTCGCCGCCGGACGCACCGACGGTTTCTGGGAGCTCGGCCTGTCCGAGTGGGACTGCGCTGCCGGCGCCCTGCTGGTGCAGGAGGCGGGCGGTACGGTCAGCGACCTCGGCGGTGGCAATCGCTTCCTCGAGACCGGCAATCTGGTCGCCGGCAACGTCAAGGTCCACAAGGCGATCCTCGAGACCGTCGCGCCCTTCCGCTCCGAGCAGCTCCAGGCCTGATCCCGGCCGGCCCGCGCGGCGGGTCCGGTCGCCCTCCATCGAAACGCCCCTCGACTGTGCCAGATCAACCGGGACGCTCGGCGTCGCGGCTATGATCGGTGCACGGGGGTGTGTCGTGGTGTCCCCGAAACCGCTTCGCACCCCATCCCCGCGCCGCCGATCCGAGTGCGGCGCACCGGCCTGGGAGGAGTGCCCGCGATGCCGTGCAATCGCGACCCCGTCGCCCCCGAGGGCATGCTGGCGATCACCGGTGCAGGTGGTCACGGCGCCCTCACCACTGCCCAGATCCTGCTTGCCGCGCTCGGTCGCGCCGGTGTCCACGGGTTGCTGACGCGCGCCGCCGGTCCGCAGATCCGCGGCGGCGAGTCGGCCGCGACCCTCCGCTTCGCCTCGCGCCCGGTCGCCTGCATGGCCGATCGGCTCGACCTGTTGCTCGGGCTCGACTGGGCCAATGTCGAGCGCTTCGTCGACGAGCTGCCGGTCGACGCCGACACCCTCATCCTCCAGGACGTCGCCAGCGCGCCGCCGCCGCCCTGTCTGACCGGGTGCGGCGCACGGGTGCGGGCGCTGCCGCTCGCCGCGCGCGCCGCCGAGATCCCCGGGGGGCGCGCCAACATGGTCGCCCTGGGCGCGCTCGGCGGCTGGCTGGGGTTGTCTCATGCGGCGCTGAGCGCGGCCAGCGAACGGGTGCTGGCGAGCAAGGACGCCGCCACCCGCGCTGCGGCCATCGCCTGTCTGGAAGCGGGGCTAGGGCTGGTGGAGCAGGGTGGGTGCGCGCCCGTTGGCGGCGCTGCCGGGCTGTGGAACCTCAGCGGTAACGAGGCCGCCGGTCTCGGCGCGCTGCGCGCCGGGGTGCGCTTCGTCGCCGCCTACCCGATCACCCCGGCGACCGAGCTGCTCGAATGGCTGGCGCCGCGGTTGCCGCAACGCGACGGTCAGCTGCTCCAGGCCGAGGACGAACTGGCGGCGGTGAACATGGTCATCGGCGCGTCCTTCGGCGGGGTGGCGGCGCTGACCGCCACCTCCGGCCCCGGACTGAGCCTGATGGTCGAGGGGCTGGGACTGGCGGTGGCCAGCGAGACCCCGCTGGTGGTGGTCGACGTGCAGCGCGGCGGTCCCTCGACCGGGATTCCCACCAAGACCGAGCAGTCCGATCTCGGTCTGGCGCTCTACGGGCTCCACGGCGATGCCCCGCACCTGGTGCTCGCGCCGCTGGGCATCGCCGATTGTTGCTTCACCCTGGAGTGGGCGGTGGGGCTGGCCGAACACCTGCAGACGGTGGCCATCGTGCTCTCCGACCAGGCGCTCGGCCAGTCGCGCGCCATCGTCGATCCGCCGCCACGGGCCCCGCAACTGCCGCCCCGACTGGTGCCCGACGGGCCTCTCGATGCGCCCTTCCAGCGTTATGCACCGAGCGTCGACGGACGCTCGCCGATGCCCGCGCCCGGCCAGTCGGGGTGTCGCTATGTCGCCGAGGGACTGGAGCACGACGCCTCGGGGACGCCCTCGAGCCTGGCCGCCGATCATCGCCAGCAGCTCGACAAGCGCGCGCGCAAGCTCGACGGTCTCGATCCGGGGCCCGATTGGGCCGAGATCCGTGGTCGGGGTACGCGTTGTCTCGTCACCTGGGGCAGCAGCGCCGGGGCGGTGTTCGAGGCCGCCGCGCGGCTCACCGCAGCGGGGCATCCGACCCGGGTGATCGCGCTGCGGCTGATCGCCCCGCTGGCGCGTGCGGCGCTGCGCGAGGCGCTCGATGGCGCGGCGTGGATATGGGTGGTCGAACTCAATCAGGACGGCCAGCTGTTTGCCCATCTCCATGCCCAGCGGGTGCTGCCGCCACAGGCGCGCGCGCTGGCCCGGCCCGGCCCCCTGGCGTGGCGACCGGGCGAGATCGTCGCCGCGGTGCTGGATGCGGAGGAGACCGATGACTGAGTCGCAATCACCGACTACCTCGACCCTGCGTGCCCGTGACTACAAGTCCGGGGTGACACCGGTGTGGTGTCCGGGCTGCGGACATCACGGCGTGCTCGCGGCGCTGACCCGGGCGCTGGCCCATCTCGAGTTGCCGCGCGAGCGCCTGGCGCTGATCTCCGGCATCGGTTGCTCCTCGCGGCTGCCGGCCTATGTCGCCGCCTACGGCTTCCACGGCGTGCACGGTCGCGCCCTGGCGCTCGCCGGCGGTCTCAAGGCGGCGCGCCCCGAACTCACCGTGCTGGTGCTCGGGGGCGACGGCGACGGTTTCTCGATCGGCGGCAATCACTTCCTGCATGCCTGTCGGCGCAACCAGGACCTCACCTATGTGGTGATGGACAACGAGGTCTACGGCATGACCAAGGGACAGGCCTCGCCGACCACCGCGCCCGACTGGCAACAGGCCAAGCTCACGCCGCACGGCACCGGGATGCCGCGCTTCCTGCCCACCGCGATCGCTCTGGCCGCCGGCGCCGGATTCATCGCCCGGGGCTTCTCCGGCGATCCCGCGGGCTTGAGCCGGTTGCTGGTCGAGGCGATCGAGTATCCCGGATTCGCCCTGGTGCACGTGCTCACCCCCTGTCCCACCTTCAGGCCCGAGCATCGCGACTGGAAGGGGCGGGTGCATGTCGATGACACGGGGCCGAGCACCGATCCGGTGGCGGCGGCGCGCCGGATCCAGGCCGATGACGGCAAGACCCTGGGGCTGCTGTTTCGCCGCGCCCTCACGCCCTGGCGGGCCGAGCAGGCTCCCGCGTGCACGCTCGAAGAGATCGAGTCGGGGCTGCTGGCATGAGCGCGGGCCCGGGGTCGGTGGATTCTCTCGCGGCGCTGCTCGCCCACGCGCTCGAACTCGAACACGCCAGCCACGAGCGCTATACCGAACTCGCCGCCGGGATGGCGCTGCACCACAATGCGCCCGCGGCGGCTGCGTTCGATCGACTGGCCGGGCTCAGCGAGGCCACCGTGGCCCGGGTCGAGCACCGCGCGCGTGGGCTGTGTCTGCCGCGCATCGCGCCCTGGGACTTCGCCTGGTGTGGTGACGGTGCGCCGGCGCCCGATGTCGGCGGGGAGGGCGTCGACTATCTGATGAGCGTGGCCGAGGTGCTGGAGCTGGGCATGCGCGATGCCCGGTGTCGTCGTGACTTCTATGCCGGGTTGGTCGATCAGGCGGCGCCCGAGGTTCGCGAACTCGCCGTGTTACTGGC